>CAZADN010000011.1:0-23551 GCA_964483895.1 uncultured Legionellaceae bacterium | reverse complement strand
ATTAAACCTATAGTAGTGGATTTTCCAGCACCATTGGCCCCAAGCAATGCAAAGAAATCTCCTTTTTCTACTTTGAGATTAATACCTTGCAAGGCAACTACACCATTGGCATATGTCTTATATAAATTATTTACTTCTAACGCGTAATTATTCTGCATCATGAGCTAGCCTGCGTTTATTTGCTCTAAAATAATTGATTGGTGATAGTTCTAATAGGTCAGATAATTTTTCCATGTATATACAGGCATATCTTTCAACTTGATAGGCAAAATAACTTTCTTCAGCGCCACTTCTAAATATTTTACCCCAAATAGGGTTAAAATATTTTTTTTCTTCTATCAGTAACAGCGAAATTTTATTATCTAATTCCATTATTTGTTGCTGTATGGTATGTACTTCTTTTTCTAAGCTATTATCATTATTTTTTATTAATAAAGTTTGCTTATCAATATAATTTTTTTCAAGTTCTTCTTTCAAATGCATGTGATATATTATTTGCTTTTCAATGTGTAAAGATTTTTCTTGCCCAGTAATTTCTGCTCCAAGTTCTTCGACTACTAAAGCAGTTCGCCAATTACAGTCTTTTTTTAAGCGTAATATATCACCATATATATGATCACCAATGTAGAGAATTTCATCTCCATTCAGGCCTAAATCACTAGTGAATTTTTTAGCATTTCCGCCTTGATAAACTCCAGGAACAATATCACCATTTAGGTTAGTCATGTTACCCTTTTCTAAATTTACGGTTAAGAATTTTATGTTGTCATAAAAAAATCTAGGTTTATTTGATAACGTAATTGTAAAATCAAATACATCTTGCCAGGTTTGTCCATTTTTTAGATATGGAGTTATTACATAATCTAGCATTTTCTGTGTGTAGAAATAGTCAGAATTTGTAAGTAAAAACAGTTTTTTATTAAACTTTTTAAAATTTAGTAACCCATCTACTAATTTATCATCAAGTAAAACGAATTCTTGCATATTATTGCAGATATGTTGTTTTAATTTACCATCAGCGTGGATTTTATCTACAGAATATAATATATCAAAAGCTATCGTTTCATAACTAGGAAGTAGGGTGGGGTGTTTATCTTTAAAACTTACCAATTGGCCGTATAAAACGCAAAAAGCGATTGAAAAGGAAGTATCAATTGCGATATATTTGGAATCATTTAAATCTACATAAGTGCTTTTGTAAATTTGATTTTGATCAATAAAGCTTATTGGCCAAATACCATGATAACTTTGGCGAATAGCTCCATAACGGCTTAATTTTAGGATATTACCATTTTCACTATCTACTATTGTACCACGAATGGCGTTTAAAAAGTTGAATTCTAATTCTTTAATTTCCTGAGGGTAGTGTTTTTGGTTAATTAAAAAATCTATTACAAATTTATAAACTATGGCCTCAAATTTTTCTGAATTATACCTGACAAGGGTATGATCCATATCAAACCCTAAGTATTTAATTTTTTTTAAATTTAATGTTCGGTTCACAAAAATTTTTTCAGTCATTATGTATTCTCGATAAGGGTCTTGATAACGCTAGGATCTGCAAGGGTCGATATATCACCAAGATTTTCATATTCTTTATTGGCAATTTTACGTAAAATTCTGCGCATTATCTTTCCGGATCTAGTTTTCGGTAATCCATCAGCCCAGTGTATAATTTCTGGTGCCGCAAATGCGCCAACTTTGTTTCTAATATGCATTATTAACTCATCTTTAAGGGAGTCAGAGGAAGTGGCTTCTACACGTAAGGTTACAAAGGCATATATTGCCTCACCTTTAATAGGGTGTGGCACTCCAACTACCGCGGCTTCCGCTACCGTAATATGTGTTAAAAAAGCACTTTCAATCTCTTCAGTGCCAATTCTATGTCCTGAGATATTCATTACATCATCATTGCGTCCGGTAATCCAGAAGTTACCATCTCTGTCACAGTATGCACCATCTCCAGAATAATAACAGTCTTTTATTTCAGAAAAATATGTATCAATGAAGCGTTGATGGTTACCATATACTGTATGCATAAGTCCTGGCCATGGATGTTTAACAACTAGTTTGCCAACTTGATTAGTATCTTTAATTGATTTGCCTTCATCATTAACAATATCAATACTGACGCCTTTAATAGGTTTGCCAACAGAGCCTCGTGCATTATTCATGATTGGCTCTGGTGAAAGCATAATTCCGCCAGTTTCAGTTTGCCACCAAGTATTAACTATAGGACAACTTTCTTTGCCAACGACTTTATAAAACCAATCCCAAACATCTGGATTTAAAGGTTCGCCCACAACCCCTAAAATTTTTAAACTGGTGCGACTTGTGCTCGCTAGAAAATTATCTCCTTCCTTGCGTAATGCGCGTAAAGCTGTTGGTGATGTATAAAATTGGGTAACTTTGTATTTATCTATAATATCCCAAAAACGCGAATAGCTTGGATAGCTTGGGATACCATCAAATAAAACTGTAGTAGCAGCATTTGCTAAAGGTCCATAGACTAAATATGAATGACCAGTAATCCAGCCAATATCAGCACTGCACCAGTAAATATCTTGATTCTCATAAGCAAATATTTGTTTGAAAGTCGTGCTAACATATACAATATACCCGCTACAGTTATGTAATACGCCTTTGGGTTTACCTGTAGAGCCTGATGTATATAAGATAAATAAAGGATCTGTTGCGCACATTGGCTCAACAGGACACTCACTACTAGCCATATCAATTGCAGTGTGATAATCAGTATAGATAGATTGTTGCATGTTATTATTAACCATAATAACATGTCTTATATTAGGACAATCTTGAATGGCGTTATTAACGCTTTCGTGAAGATTAATTAATTTGGTGCCTCGCATGGTGCTATATGCTGTGATGAGTAAAGAGCAATCAGCATCTAAAATTCTAGTTTTGAGTGCATCAGCAGAAAATCCAGCGAATACTACTGAATGAGTAGCTCCAATTCTTGCGCAGGCTAACATTGCTATCACGGCTTCAGGAATCATAGGCATGTATATACAAATTCTGTCGCCTTTTTTTACGCCATGATTTTTTAAAACATTAGCAAATTTGCATATTTGTTCATGTAACTCTAAATAGGTTATTTTTTTTGAAGCATTCGGTTCATTACCTTCCCATATGATAGCTACTTTATCTTTATGATGTTCTAAATGTCTATCAACGCAGTTATAACAAACGTTTAATTCGCCACCAACAAACCAATTAATATTTGGATTTTGAAAATCACCATCTAAAGTTTTATCCCATTTCTTAAACCAGTGAATATTTGCGAGCGCTTGTTGTTCCCAGTAATTTATAATGCTTTTATTAATTAGTTCCAAAAGACTTTCCTGTCGTAGAATAGATGGTATGTTTTTTTAATTTTCCGCGACCGTGAGGGAGCGGAAAATTAAAATAATTAAAAATTAATGACAAGATTTTGGATGATGTTCCATTTTATCTTTTACCATATCATGTAATTTTTGTCTTTGTTCATCATTTAACACTTTAGACATTTCAAAACGTTCCATCATGTGTGTTTTAATAATGGCACCAACGATTTGGATTTTTTGATTAGCAAAAGCATCAACTTTTTCCGCAGTCATACTGCCATTTTTGAAAGCATCATGAATTGTCATTCTAAGAGTGTGCATTTCATCGTGTTTAGCTTTGATGATTTCGTGCGCTTTGCCATGAATAGCTTTGATTTTGTCTTGTTGTTCAGGCGTTAAATGTAGCTTTTCCATAGCTTCATGCATTTTATGACCTAAAGAATCGCATCCACAATCTCCTGCTTGAGCTGCTGGAGACATAAAAATTACGATTGATAGTGCTAGCGCACATATTGATATGAATTTTTTTAACATGATTTTGCTTCCTTTTAAGTTGATTATTATACTTACCAGATAATTCTAATTCACGAATTATAAAACCACAAGCAGTGGTTTTAGAAAGAGGCTTAGCTTATATTTATTATTTGTCCTGGTTTAAGCTTATTTTTATTAAGGCCTGGGTTCAATTGTATAATATCATTTAGTGATTTATTATTATTTAAGGCTATTTGGCTGAGATTATCGCCGGATTTAATAGTGTATTTTTTATTGCTATTACCATTATTTTTCCAAATAACTATTGTTTGTCCTGGTAATAATTCACTCGATGCTGATAAGTTTTCATTCCATTCTAAGATATCTGAATTTGATACGTTATATTTTTTTTGTAAAGATTGGATAGTATCATTTTTGTTCACAACATGAACTACTTTGTACCATTGTAGTTCGGCAAATTTAGTATTTAGAGTTTTGTTTTTTTGTGGAACTAAGATAAACTCTTGATTTTTAACTGATGTGGTAGGCAATTTATTTAATTCTTTAATTTGCTTAGGGCTTGTATTATTTTTTGTGGCTATACTTTGGATATTTTCGCCATTGGTAACTTTGTATATTTTCCAGGTTACCCTATGATTTACAGGTAAATCAGCTAAATTACGTTTGAATGTTTCAACTTTATGAATAGGAATCAAGAGCTTTTGGCTTGGGCCTGGGGCGGTTGTTGATCTGTTATATTCAGGATTTAAATTAATTAGAGATTGATAAGAAACTTCGGCAAGTTTTGCAGCTTTGTCTAAATCTAGTTGGCCTCCAATATTTACTTCTTTAAAATATGGACGGTGCTGAATATCTGGTAATTTAACATTGTATTTACGTGGATTATTAATTATTTCAGCTAGTGCAAATAGTTTTGGCACATAGTCTTTGGTTTCGCGAGGCAAGCTTAGAGACCAGAAGTATGCATTGCGTGAATTCCTATTAACTCTTTTAACGCTTCTAGCAACAGATCCTTCACCAGCATCGTAGGCTGCGATAGTTAATGTCCAATTGCCATTAAAAAACTTATTTAAATAAGTTAAGTAGCTTAAGGCAGCTCTTGTAGATTGACTTACGCTGCGTCTTGAGTCATACCACCAACTTTGTCTTAATCCGTATTCTCGTCCAGTTAATGGCATAATTTGCCATAAGCCACTAGCTCCAGCCGATGAGTATGCGAATGGATTAAATGCGCTTTCAATCATTGGCATTAAAGCAAGTTCACCTGGTAGGTTGCGTTTTTGTATTTCTGAAATAATGTGATATATGTATGGTTCTGATTTCGCAAGCTTTTGAATATACTGTGGGTGAGCTTTTAACCAATGTATTTGTTGTTGTACCTCTGGGCGATGTGCTTCGTGATTTAACCCAAATTCTTGGCGAAGTACTTCCCATACGCTTTGATTGGCTGAAGCAAATGTATTTTGCGCATTTATAAATTGCATAGCAAATATAAAAATAAATGTGTAAATACGTTTTTTGCAATTCAATACTTTCACCCGTTAATTTTTTGTGACATTTAAGTCTACTAAAAAAATTGATTGTGGGGAACTTATTTTATTAAAAATGGTATGGATTTTGAATTTTTGATGCAAATATAACTCATGGCGACTATATTTCTATCTTCTCTAGATTTTTTGACTGTTGTATCCTAAGTAGTTTTTGCTTCCAACTAGTAGCTCCAGGTTGACCATGATATAAGTTGAATAGTGGTTTTAAGAGTAAACTCATACTTGTTTTATTTATATCTACTGTTGCTAAATATTTGCTTACAATTTGTTCTCTTGATGGTAAATCTATATTGGGGTATAGATAGTGATGTAATTTCGCTAAAGCGTAAGGATTTAGGTATGCAAGGCGACCAAGCATAACTCCATTTACAATTGTAAGGTGTTCCGAAACTTCAGCAATATTTTTTATATCTCCATTGATTATAATTGGAAAATTTGGATTATCTTGTTTGAATCTGTATACAAATTCATAGTTTATTGCTGGAATAGTGCGATTTTGCTTTGGACTTAGACCTTTAAGCCAAGCTTTACGGGCGTGAATAATTAATCTATCACAACCACTATCTATTAAAGCGTTAGCGAAATCTGCAAAAAAATTATAATCGTCATGATTATCAATACCAATTCGAGTCTTAGCTGTGACAGGAATTTTGACATTGTTTTTCATGGCGTTAATACAATTTGCTACTAGATTTTTTTCCAACATAAGACAAGCACCAAACTTACCGGATTGAACTCTGTCGCTTGGGCAGCCAAGATTTAAATTAACTTCACTAAAGCCAGAATTTTCAGCGATTATTGAAGCTTGGACTAGTTTATCTTTATCACTACCTCCAAGTTGGATTGCTAAAGGTTTTTCAATAGGATGGTAAAATAATGATTGTTTTGGATTATGAATTATTGCATCAGGAGTTAACATCTCTGTGTATAATAACGCATTTGGCGCAATAATGCGCATTAGTACTCGAAAATGACTGTAAGTCCAATCAATCATTGGCGCAATTGATAGAGTTGCATCGAGGTTTTGGTAGAGCATAGTTTATTCATCAGCAATAATTTGCTACATTGTACTATATTTAACTTTATTTATCTTGTATATTAGATCCATCCTGGCTACATTTTACATACGAGCTGAAATATGAACTTATCAACTTTACCTGACAATGCAATCCACATAGTTAAAGACTATTTATTAAAACTACAACAATCAATATGCTCTGAACTCGAGTCACTTGATAATACGGCAAAATTTAAATTTGAAAATTGGACGCGTGATGCTGGCGGTGGGGGGATAACTTCAACCATAGAAAATGGACAAGTTTTTGAAAAAGCAGGGGTTAATTTTTCACACGTATTTGGTAAGGAATTACCTGGCTCAGCGAGTTCTTTTAGACCACAACTGCAAGGATATTCATTTAATGCCATAGGAGTTTCTTTGGTTATTCATCCTGATAATCCTTATATCCCAACAAGTCATGCTAATGTTAGATTTTTCTTAGCTGAGAAACCAGATTGTCCAACAATCTGGTGGTTTGGTGGTGGGTTTGATTTAACTCCTTATTATGGTTTTAAAGAAGATTGTGTTCACTGGCACAAAGTAGCACAAAATGCTTGTGAACCATTTGGAGATAATATTTATCATGATTTTAAAAAATGGTGTGATGAATATTTTTATTTAAAACACAGAAACGAAGCACGCGGTATAGGCGGGTTATTTTTTGATGATTATAACGACATTAGTTTTGAACATAGCTTTAATTTAATGCAAAGTATTGGCGATAGTTATGTAAAAGCTTATGTGCCGATTGTAAAATGTAGAATGCACACTCCATATACAGAAAAGGAAAAATCATTTCAGTTGTATAGAAGAGGGCGGTACGTTGAGTATAATTTAATCTATGATAGAGGGACGTTGTTTGGTTTACAATCAGGTGGACGCACAGAGTCGATTTTAATGTCATTGCCACCAATTGTTAATTGGAAATACAATTGGCATCCAGAAAAAAATACCGCAGAAGAAAAATTATATACTGAATTTTTAGTTGCAAAGGATTGGATTAATGAAAAATGAGTTTATAGAACTAGCTCTGCAAGTAAATGCTTTAAGATTTGGTGATTTCACTTTAAAATCTGGTCGGAAAAGCCCTTATTTTTTTAATATAGGTATGTTTTATCACGGAGATTCATTACAAAAATTAGGCAAATTTTATGCTCAAGTAATTTTAGATAGTAATATTACATTTGATAATTTATTTGGCCCTGCGTATAAAGGGTTGCCAATAGCAACGGCAACCGCTATTTCGCTTAGTCAAATGGGAATTAACAAAACCGTGACTTTTAATCGCAAAGAAGAAAAAGATCATGGCGAAGGCGGGGTGTTAATCGGCGCCCCTTTAACAGGTGATACAATTATTCTTGACGATGTAATAACTGCGGGCACTGCATTTCGTGAGGCTAAAGCTTTAATTAATGCAAACGGTGCAAGGGTTAAAGCTGTGGTAATAGCTTTAGATAGATGTGAAAAAGGCGCGACTAACTCCTCGACTCTTGATGAAATTCGTAATCAAGGAATTGAAGTTAAATCCATTATTAATTTTTTTGATTTGCTTGATTATATAAAAACTATAGGGCGTGAGGATATTTTAGTGACCCTTGAAAATTATCATGCAGCCTATGGATGCGCCTACTTTTCATGAGCTAATTTCAATTTGGAAAATCTCATGACCTTGTCTAAGAAACTCTAAAGCATAATTGAGTTCAGCGCGTGTTTCAGCGTAAATTTTAAAAAGTGGTTGGGATTTACTAATAACCGTATGTAAAGGGGTTAATAGTTCTATGCCTGCTGACTTTGATTTAGGCGCGCCGGCAAGTTTCGCTACTTGGGCTAATTGGAGATTATCTATGTTTACTATACTCCCAGAATATTTAGACTCAATTGTTTGAACAATTTTAGCTTTTTTAATATCTTTCATTCCACCTTGTGCCAGACAGATAGCTTGAAACTTTTTAAAGGCTTTGCCACTATTTAGTATTTCAGTAGCAATTTTTATACCTTGTCCGTGACTGACATTTGGAGAAAATTCAATTAGTTCACCTGCAATTTTTAATGCGTGCATGCGTAAATCTAGAGGAGCATTATCAGACAATTTTAAAACATCAAGAATATCTAATGCCTCCAATACTGGTCCAATGCCTCTGCCAATAGGTTGTGAGCCGTCGCTAAATAGCACTTTGGTCTTTATATCAAACATTTTAGCAACGCTTACTAAAATATTTTTCAGATGCTCAGCACTTTCAGGAGTTCTAATCTTTGCTGTTGTCCCAATAGGCATGTCAATTACAAGATGCGTAGCGCCCGCTGCCACTTTTTTAGAGATAATTGATGCAACCATTTGTTCTTCAATATCAATGTTAGCTGTTCTTTCTATTCTAATTAATAGATCATCTGCAGGACTTAAATCCATGGAACCGCCCCAAACAACGCAGCCATTTTCTTGTTCAACTACTTTTTTCATTTGTTCTATATTTAAATCAACATTTGTAAAAACCTCCATAGTATCAGCAGTTCCGGCAGGAGAAGTTATAGCTTTTGATGATGTTTTAGGTATGGTTAATCCAAAATCCGCAACGATTGCAACTACAATAGGTGTAGTACGATTGCCTGGTAGACCACCAACACAATGTTTATCAACAACTATATCTTGCATCCATTCTATTTTTTGCCCTGATTCAATCATGGCTTTGGTTAAGCCATATACTTCCTTTATCGACATTTTATGACCGGCACTAGCTGCAATATACATAGCAATATTTACATCTGAAAGTTTAGACGCAACTATATCATCAATAATTCTTTTAATTTCTTCGGTTTTAAGTTCGTTTCCAAATATTTTAGAACGTATATAGCTTAATGAATCTAGTGGCATTGGGTGTTTGATTGAGATTTGGTCTCCTTCTTTTGCTCCTAATAACTCCCAGGCATATTTGGATAAACTGGCTTCATTATGACCTAATATTTCACTTTCAATAGTATTTAAAATTGCGATAATAGATTTGTCTGCCAATGAAACTTGGACTCTTGCTTCTGCAAAAAAACCTTCCGATTTACAAATGTGGCAGTCTTCGCGAATATAGATTGTTGCTTCTTGAGAGGTGTTTATTCCCAAATATCTCAAAGATAGCATTGATTTTTCGCATTTCATGACAGATTCTCTGTTTGCTGATATTTTGGAATAATACAATTCCAACCGAGCTGTAATTCAATTTTATGTTTTAAAGAAGAAGCTGCTGCGCTTTCACCATGTACTATAAAAGTCTTTTTAGGAGGAGCTTTGAAGTTTTGCAGCCATTGCAATAGTTCAGCGTAATCAGCATGCGCTGATGCTCCCATAAGATTTTTAATTTGTGCATTAAAAGGTATTATTTGGCCATGGATTTTTATAGATTTAACTCCTTTCATAATGTCGGCACCACGAGTTCCATTTGCTTGAAATCCTGTAAATAAAATTGTATTCGCAGGGTTAGAAGCATAAGCTTTTAAATGGAACAAAATACGTCCACCAGTAATCATGCCACTTGCTGCAATGATTATTTTAGGAGATTTATCTTTATCTAATTCCATGGACTCTTCTACGGATTGGATATATGTTGCGATGTCAGATAACTCTTTGCATTTTTCTTTATTTAGGCGCAAATCTTCTATATGTTTACAAAGTACCTGAGTTGCGTTAATTGCCATTGGGCTGTCTAAATATATTGGAGCTTGTAAAATAGATTTCTCATTTTTTAACTCATATAAGTGATTGAGGATAGTTTGCGTACGCCCAACTGCGAAAGCAGGGATAATTACAGATCCACCACGTCCAATGGTTTTATTAATAATATCTTTTAATATAACTTTGGACTCTACTTTTTCGTGGAGTCTATCTCCATATGTTGATTCAGTAATTAAAAAATCAGCATAATCGACTAAAGTAGGACTTTGCATAACTTTATCATTTGGTCGTCCAATATCTCCTGTAAAAAGTACAGAAAGATTTTTATGTATTATCCTTACAAATGACGATCCAATAATATGACCAGCAGGGATATGTTCGTAGTAGGTTTCCTGATTTAACTGAATTTTTTTATTATAACCAACGGGCACAAATTGTTTTAATGCGTTTATTGCATCTTGTACAGTATAAAGAGGTAAGGCTGGGTTATGTTTAGATAAATTATGTTTATTGGTAAAACTAGCATCCTCTTCTTGGATTTTTGCACTATCCATTAATAAAATATCGCATAAATCTTTTGTTCCATATGTGCAGTATATTGGCCCTTTAAAGCCATTTTTTACTAATAGTGGAAGATAACCTGAATGATCAATATGTGCATGTGTTAGAATTACTGCATCTACGGTTTTAGGGTCAAATGGTAGAGGCTGCCAATTTCTTAAGCGTAATTCTTTTAATCCTTGATAAAGACCACAATCAATTAGTATTTTTTGTTTGTCTATTGATAAAAGATATTTTGATCCTGTAACTGTACCTGTTGCTCCAAAAAAAGAAATATCCATTTTGCTTTACTTAAAATTTATGGTGTCTAAATTAATTTATAACAGAGAATGCAATATTGTGTAAGTATTGATTTTATTTTTCTTCTAAAATAATAGGTTTGTTTTTTGCAGATCTATGTCTTGCACGCAACTCAACATCAATATATTTATCAGTTGTAGCACTTGAACTATGCCCAGCGTCGTCGCGTACATGTTCTCTTGGGCGGTGTTGGACATCATCTGAAATTCCAGTATGTCTTAACCAATGCACGGTTGCTTCGGTTAGTGACTGTGCTTCATCTGGGAGGTTATCTGCTTCGAGGTTTAAAATGCTTTGGTCAAAACACTCTTGGACAAGTTCGCGAATATATGTAGTACTGGTGATAGCGCCTTTGCCTTTATTCTTTGGTAATAGTGGAGTGGTATCTGCAACAGTTGGTAAGCTTGTTAACCCTAAATGCTTGCGGTATCTAGTTAAAGCATTAAGCATGACATCACTTACAGCAATTTCTCTTTCCTTATTACCTTTGCCAACAGTTTTAAACCACCAGTTACCATCGCGGTCACGATAGAAGTCTTGCATTTTTGGTTGCCAACGGCGATTAGCTGCAAGCTCTGATATTCGTAAATACATGCTGTATAGACTAGTCATAATAAATAAAGTTCTTTCATATTTGTCTGGCTGAGACATAGCCATTTTCTCGGCTGTATGAATAACATACTCCCATTGAGTTACGGATAATCTTCGAATTAATGTTTGATTTTGTTGTTTGCGTAGATATTTGCTTTTTTGTCTAATTAAGGCAATTGGATTCATGTATATATGTTCTTCTTGAATAAGATAGTTAAAAAATGTACTCAAAATTGCAAATAATTCTTTTACTGCGCCCATGGATAACTCAAAATTATCTATATCAGGTTTGTTGCCTAATCTTACACTGGATTTTTTTAATGTAACGACAAAAGGGCGCCATTCAGGATTTGGTACTCGTTCAAGGTTTCTTTCTATGAATCTTGGTGATTTTTTAATTCCAATCCAGGCTTTTGGTGGATTTTGACAAAATTTTATATATTCTTCGATATCAGTTCTTTTAATTTCACTAAAAGATAAATGAGATATATTCTGACACCATTGCATTAATCTTTCTACTTCACGCCGATATGAGTTAAATGTGCCTTGACTACCAACATAACTTTGTAAAAAAGAGATTGCATGATAAAAATCATCGCTGTTTTTAATGTGGCTTGGTAATTTAACTATGGCTTTATTGATATATTCTAAAGCATCAAACATAGGTAGAGGTGATTTGTTTTCGTGCATGTTTTGTTAATATCCGTAATTTTTAAAAATATTCCTCATCCGCTCGTTAACTCCGCAATCCTATTACAAACTACATTAAGTACATCCCAACCTTGTTGTTGGACTATTGCCAAATTTTTGTATTGTAGTTTTGTTAAGTCATGCAACAGGCTAATACCCATCGCTGCATGCGCATCATCAACTTCAGCATGAATTTTAAAGTAATCTGTTTCTTTGTATTTTAGCATAATTTCATTTGCTTTTACGAAAAAAATATTTGCACTTTCTTCGAGGACTAAATGCACTAATAAAGTTTTTTCACTATTATCAAGAGTTATCATTTTCCATGAAAACCAAGATGAACTTGCATCAAGAATAGGGTCCCAAATAGGTTCTCTGTCGTTTCTGTCATGCATTAATGATATATCGTGTCCAAACTCTTCAGCCAAATGGGCTTGGGCTATTTTTATATGCATTAAATTATCACTTAAAACTCGTCTAAGCATTACTGTTTTTTGAAAATAATTAGAAAATACTTGGATGCAATCAAGTAAGCGTTTTCGGGAATCTGAATTTTGCATTGAGGTATCTTGGATTAAATTCATTAGTGGACTCTGTTTAAAATCATTGGCAAATTCATTATTCTTAGTAATAATGAAATTTAAATCATAATCGTTATTTGACATAAATAGCCCTAGAAAAATCACGTTTATTGTTAATTATAGTAGGACATATTGACAATTGGTAATCGAGTGACAAGAATAGTCCTAATATATCTCAAAACAATAAGAAGAAAAATTGTCAAAGAAATTAATCATACCTGCTTTAATATTCGCTATACATGGTAGTAGTTTTGCTTATGTAATCACTTATAATGTTGGTCCTGCTTGGTATGCCCCTTATGGAAAGCAAGTGCTTAATTTAGATATTGATACACTTAATACTTATACCATTAACAATGCACCACTAACACTTATAAATAACGAGTTGTTTTTTGCTAAGCAGGCACAATTAAAATCAAATCTTGCAGGTCAAATAGGGTTTTCTTTAAATCACAATTCTAACGCAAAAATTGGTGGCGATATTTGGCAAGAAGCAAGTCCTGAGTTTAATAATTTCAATTATGATTATTATGTTTCGCATAGCGCTGTGACAATTAAAGGTAAATTGTTATTTACTAAATTTAATACCCAACCATATATATCAGCAAGCGCAGGGGTTGCTCGAAATCGTGCATTTGCGTTTAATCAAACAGCAAAAATTTCTGAAGCTGTAACTTCATATAGTTTTACAGCTAATTCTTTAGCGGCATTTACATATACAGTTGAAGCAGGCGTGCAGCATATGTTGAGTAATAATTGGGCTGTTGGCTTGGGTTATGAATTTGCTGATCTTGGTAAAAGTAAATTAGGACCTGCTTATTTGCAACCCAATAATAATGTTCCATATTTAAACTATTTATATATTAATCAATTGCAGTTCAATATTAGTTATTTTTTAAATGAGCAAATTAAATGACAAAATTTTTCTTATCGATAGTTCTAGCATCTTTCGCGCAACTAGCTTTATCTGGAAGTCAGCCATTGTTTAGTATTTCAGCACTGACGTCACTACCAAGACATGTTGCGAGTAACCAATCAGCATCGGTTGAATTTTTAGTTAAAAATAACACAAAAAGAACTAAAACCTTGGTTATGCAATCTATTTCAGGAGTTACTGTGCAAACTACCACTACTGGTTCTTGCAAGTATCCAATTGTTTTAGGAGGTGGAGAAAGCTGTATCTTAAATTTAGTAATAAATGGCGCGCAAATACCTAATTCGATAACTAGTGGCCCAACGATATGCCAAGTAACTGCTAATACTACTTCTCCTAACCCAGCTTTATGCTCACAACCAAAAGCTTCAGAAAGCTTTTTAATAACTAAAACTATTGCCGCAGATTTAAGTCAAAATGCTTGGATAAGCGTATTGATAGCACAAAGCGAACCTCCATCTGATTATAAAACTTATGCAAGTCAAATTTATGCCTTAGCACCACAAGCAGAACAAGTACATGTGCGTGTATCTCCAATTCTTAACCCAACAACAGATCCTACTAGTAATCCACAATATCAATTTTTTGCGAATGTAATTGCCGCGTTGCGTGCGCAATATGCAGCTACTCCTAATTTCTTAATTGGTTATCATGTTGATAATTCTCATGGATGTGAACCATACTGGGGATGTACTAGTGGTGATTGGCAGTGTGTATTAACTGATAGTATTACTGTGTTAAACAATATTAATGCCCTTGCTGATCCTGGTAAAAAAGGTTATGGTTTTAATATATATTCTATTGAGCAAAGTTATGTTATTCCTGTTGACCCAACTAATGTTTCAAATGTTAAAGCTTGTTTAAGTCCAGGTCTTGGTGGTACTTGTCCAATTTCTACTACAGCTTCTCCTTCAGTACAATATGGAGATGTTTTACCTAGTTATGGATCTTCAGATATCTATGGCCCAAATAGCTTTGATTATGGTTATCCGCAATATTATAATTTGGTTGAATCATTAACTGCTGATAATGGAAATATATTAGTAACTTCAGATTCTGATAGTTATTTTCCACCAAGTAGTGCCGCTAATTGTATAAGTGGTAGTTACCCATATAATGTAATTGATGCAAATTTAACAGGTCACCCGATCCCTGCAAGTGCGCCGAGACCTCCTTTAATTCCATGTTTTGATCCAAATGTACCGACAAGTCCATATCCAAATCCAGCCAATGATGTATTTACAGAAGGGAATACTGCTAATCCCTCTTTAGCTGCTGCATATGATGCTTATTTAATGACACAATTACCACCAATTGTTACTCAGGTAGATACTAATGGAGCAACGGTTTATATAACTTTTTCAGGAGAACCAGAGTTTTTTGGTGGCACTGGATGGACATATGCGAACATAAATTCATTTAATCAAATCTTAAATAGTAATTTTACGAGGTTAAATACGCTAATTCCTGGGATAATTCCAAGTGGAGCGAATACTTCACAGATCAAGTATGCGATTTGGAACTTTGAGCAAATATTGGCAAATAATAATTAATTTTTGTTACGGATAATAATTTATCATTGCAATTGGAATAAAATCAAAACGTAACATAGGGTTATATGTTTTGATTTTATATATAAGTATGCCTTTAATCGCCCATTGAGCATTAAATTGATAAATTGCACCGCCAGCAACAGCAGGGTCGACATCTACAGAGTTTGTGTAACTAAAATATGGTTCATAGGGAGGTAAAGTTCTGGTGGTAACGTAAGTGGATGTTACAGCAGCAGCTCCTGCCATTACCCATCTCAATCTATCTAGAGGGTTAATTGTGTAGGTAACAAACCCGACAACCACTTTGTTAGATTGGGTGATTCTAAGGGAGTTAGTGACCTTAGTTGTAGCAAAGGCTTGCGTATAGTTTAATTCAAGCCCCCAGTTATCTTCTAAACTAGTTCCAAATCCCAAACGCATACCATTAAAATTACTTGGATAGGTGCGTCCAGCCGTATAGTAAATAGGTGGGTGAACATCGGAAATTACAAGTTGGTCATGTCTAAAAAAATGCCTTGTTAACTCATATCCACCTGTAATATAAAAAGGCCTGTGTTTTTTCCAGTCAGACTTTTGAAAGCTATTGAAAAAATCACTTATATACTTTGCGTATGAAGGTGTAATTATTAATTGCGCAAATAAAATGTAAGTGCAATATCTGGTTAAATAAGAGCTTATTATTTTAATCATTTTTTCTATATAATTGATATTATCTTTGAGCCATGTTAAAGCGGTTAAATTCTAATTATAAAAAAACTAAGAGTCAATTTAAATTATATTGCGATTTGGATTATGCGACTTGCGTTACCATTCTACCTCGGTAACATTGTTTTGATTCTTGTTTTCTATATTTATATCAATACTTAAAGCAGATAATATACGAAATAATGTATCAATGCGGCTATTGTCAGGTTTGTTTTCAAATTTAGAAATAGTATCTTGTTTCAAACCAACTAGTTCTGCAACATCTGATTGACTCATTTTTAATTGTTTGCGCTTATCTGTTAAATATAAAGCAAGCTCTTTGACTGAATTAATAATCATATGTTATACCCGCAAATGCCAATAATTAAATGGCTGTCAACTTTGATCAGGCGCCTTATTTATCTGCTTTAACAAATTAACTATTTTTTCGTGCAGTTCGACTTTATCACCGTTATTCATGATAACTGTATCGGAGACGCTTTCATATTCTTTTGTAGATGGTTGTGATTTTAAAATTTGCAACGCTTGGGTATGCGTACAATTATCGCGTTGCATTAATCGATTAATTTTAATTTCATCACTACTTGTAATAAATATTACATGATTTAAATATGCATAAGGTTCTCTGGATTTGAGTAATGGGATTTCTACAATACATAATTCATTATTAGAGTTTTTAAGCGTAAGCTCTATTTTTTCTCTAATTAATGGGTGGAGAAGTTCTTCTAGCCAGATTCTGGATTTCGAATCTGTAAAAATTATATTGCGTAGTTCAGAGCGTTTTATTTGTCCATTCGAATCTAAAATATCTTTACCAAATTTGTTAGATATTTTTTGGATAATATCTTTATCACTAGTTGTAAGTTCTCTGGATATTTTATCGGCAGAGATAACTTCAGCGCCAAGACCTGCAAAAATTTTCGCAACCGTTGATTTGCCGCTTGCGATACTTCCAGTTAAGCCTATGCAGTACATATTGTGTCTTTCCTATGCGTATTATGCCAAGCGTCTTCTATGGCTTGATTAGTTATTTCGGCTAATTTATCAATAGTTGAAAAATCAGTATTTAATGGTGGCAACCAGTAAAGACAATTGCCAATAGGGCGTAATAAAGCTCCAAATTTCCGTGCTGATTGTGCAATTTGATAACCTATACGTAGATTTTCAGGGTTATTGATATCAGCAGCAACAATCGCGCCTATGTTTCTAATATTAGTTAACTTTCCAGTATTATTTGCAACTTCTTTAAATCTAGCATACATGTAATCTCCAAGCTTTACAGCCTGCTCATTGATATTTTCTTGTTGCATAACTTTAATTGTTGCAAGCGCGGCACTAACTGCTAGTGGATTGCCTCCAAAAGTATGTGAATGTAAAAAAGCGTTTTCAGGATTGTAGTCTTGGTAAAAAAGAGAATAAATATTATCATCAATCATAACTGCGCTCATAGGAATGCTACCAGAAGTTAATCCTTTGGATAAACAAGTAAAATCAGCTTCAATTCCTGCATGATTTTGAGCGAGCCATTTGCCGGTGCGGCCAAGGCCTGTCATAATCTCATCGGCAATTATATAAATATCATTTTCTTTGGCAAATTTAGCAAGTTTTCTTAATAAATCAGGGCTATAACATAACATGCCAGCTGCGCCTTGGATAATAGGCTCAAATATTATGGCTGCTACATCATTTTTTATACCTTCTAATTTTGGCAGGATGGATTGCCACATGGTATCGCAGTTTTTCCATAATGGGTCTTGGTTATTGCTTAAATAAGGTATATTTTCAATATGATAATTTTTTGTTTGTAAATTATCATACGTTTTTTTAAAAATTCCTGAATCACTTATTGCCATGGTTGCAAACGTTTCACCATGATATGAATTTTTCAATGAAATAAATTTTGTTTTATGATTAAACCCCTTGAGTTTGGCTGCGTGAATTGCAAGTTTTAGAGAAATTTCAACTGCACAAGCACCGTCGCTTGCAAAGAAAACATGTTGTTTACCAGAGATTTCACTGAGTTTCTCAGCAAGTTCAACAACTAATGGGTTAGTAGTGTTAGCAGTAATTACATGTTCAAATTTATCTAGCTGGGTTTTAATTGCGGCAATTATAGCTGGGTGTCCATGCCCTAGAGATTTACACCACCAACTAGAGATTGCATCAATTAGTGTACCTTGATTGGTATTTATGTAACTTCCTTTTGCTGAATGCACTACCAAAGGGGGGTATTGTTCAAAATCTTGCATAAATGAGCATGGATGCCAAATATGTTTAAGATCTTTTGTAATTAATTTTGTGTACATATTAATTTTTAATTGACAAAAATATTGAGTACTTTATCATTTTTCACATTTACTGCAAATAGGCTAAATTATATGAGTTCTAAATTTGAAAGATGGACTAAAGAAGATATTACTGCGATATACACACAACCATTTAATGATTTGTTGTTTAATGCGCAAACAATTCACAGACAACATCATAATCCTAATCAGATACAGTTGGCTAAGTTATTAAGTATTAAAACAGGGGCATGTTCTGAGGATTGTGGTTATTGTTCGCAAAGCGGGCATCATGACACTAAACTTGTGAAAGAAAAATTACTTTCTTTAGATGAGGTTGTTACTAAAGCTAAACTAGCAAAAGATGAGGGTGCTACGCGTTTTTGTATGGGGGCTGCGTGGCGTACTCCACCAAATAAGTCTATGGATGAATTAGCTGCTATGATAAAAGCCGTGAAAGATTTAGATATGGAGTGTTGTATGACACTTGGCATGCTTGATACTGAGCAAGCTCAGACCTTAAAAGAAGCCGGACTTGATTACTATAATCATAATATAGATACTTCACCAAGTTATTATTCTAAAGTCATAACTACAAGATGTTTTCAAGATAGGTTGGATACTTTAGAAAATGTACGTCAAGCAGGGATTAATGTTTGTTGTGGTGGAATAGTAGGTCTTGGCGAAACAAGAGAAGATAGAATTGAATTTTTAGAAACTTTGGCAAATTTAGATACACCTCCAGAAAGTGTGCCAATTAACCGTTTAATACCTGTTGAAGGTACTCCTTTGGCTAAGGCTAATCCTGTTGAAGGATTAGAAGTTGTGAGAACTATCGCAACAGCTAGAATTTTAATGCCGAAAAGTGAGGTACGTTTAACTGCTGGTCGAACTGAAATGAGTGATGAACTACAAGCGTTATGTTTTTTTGCTGGTGCAAATTCTATTTTTATTGGTGATACTTTGTTAACTGAAGCTAATCCAGGATTAAATAAAGATACAATTTTATTAAACAAATTAGGGTTGGTTGCAGCAGAATAATAATGCATGATAATTATTGGATGCAACAGGCGTTTTTGCTTGCTAAAGAAGCTTATGTACACGCTGAAGTACCTGTTGGCGCGGTTTTGATTGGCGCTGATGGGGTTATTCTTGGTAGTGGTTATAATCAAATGATAGCTTTAAATGATCCAACCGCGCATGCAGAAATCCTTGCAATTAGAAACGCCGCGAATATATCTAATAATTATCGTCTTGATGGAAGTACATTATACGTAACTCTTGAACCATGTAGTATGTGCGCTGGAGCTATGATTCATGCAAGAATTAGACGCTTAGTGTTTGCAACGCGGGACTTTAAATCAGGCGCCGCGGGTTCTGTGTATAACTTATTGCAAGGTTATCCGCTTAATCATACGATTCAAATTGATGAAGGAATTATGCAAAAAGAATCAGCCGAGTTATTGACTGATTTTTTTGCAAGAAGGCGTTAAATCAAGATCCATTAGACTTCTTTCGAAACTCGCTGCAGAGCGCAAAGTGCAAGGAGACTCGGAGCGCAGAACCGCAGTGTACACGTCGGTACATGAGGATTCGAGCACCGAATCGACGCAGCAATTTGCCTCTGCAGTAGAGTTTCGAAAGAAGTCTATTAGAAAAACATCATTTTGCAATTTTCGATGTAATAGGTGCTTCCTCTATATGTATATTTTCTATGTCAATATTATCACGTTCGAAATCATTCCTGTTTTTACTAACGCTATTTGCAAGTTTTTCATATTTGCTTTCTTTTAGCATTAACATCTTGTCCATTTCCTTGCCGATATTGTCAGCAACATAATGTGAAGCACGCGCACCGCCGTGGCCATCGTATATGCCAACCATGCCATTAAATATAAAATTCTCATTTCTTACAGTTTGTACGGAAATTGATATGTTATCTTCGGATGCATCGTTATAGGCTTTTGTGACTAAATATCTTGCAATGTCGGCCTCGTCAAGATCTTTTAAACTAGTTTGGGTTTCTCTTTCTATTTGTTGTAAATAATATTTTAGGAAATTTTCACATTCCAATTTTGAGTCTGTTCTATTATATTTATATATTAGTGGCTCGGTAAAACCATCGCATGCAGTTATTACTTGTATTTTATAGTTTTTAGGTATTTTTGTTAAATCAAAAATATCAATATCAGCGTCAGCGCATACACCAGGGAATTTATCGCTATCTCCAATAGAGCGTGGAGTAGCTAAACTTCCCTTAAATCTTCCTTTAATTCTATTTTGAACAACATAACCATAAAGCGCTTTAATTCTCCGTTTTTCGCTAGGGTCATCTGCATGTCTAATATGATTATTAAGTCTATGTACTTCAATTTCATCATTTTCTTTATATATAACTGCGTAGGCAATAGTATCTGAAAGTGTTCCTGTAATTAATGCATTATCTGTACATATTGTTGTAGAAGCTGTTGTTCCGGCTCGAGAATATCTATTTTGGTTATCATCAAAATTACGATAAATAGTCCATAATCGGCGACCTATTTGTTCACTAGTTAAGGAATTTAATTTTTTCCTACTTAAATGTTTCCAGATAAGGGCATCTTCTTGAGTTTGGCGTAGGCCTTTAATTTCATGATATCCAAACCCTAGCTCGCTATATTCTCCTGATGATGTTATGTTATTTTCACCTTTTGAAATTATGCCATTAGTATAGATTTGAGTGTAGACTTGGGATGTTTCTGGATTATTTGTATGGCGTAATTTTTCTGTTGAGATTAAAAATTTCCTGACCAATCCTAAGTGTTGTGTTTTATTTTTTAAATTGTTTAATGTATCTTCACTTATTGTATTCGCTTTTTGAATAACTCGTAATGACTTTGCAATAATTTGTAAGTCATTTAATGTGAATTTATTATGCGTATAAATAAAATTAATAATAAAATCAGCACGTTCACCAATTTCATCTTCTCTTTTAGCCATTTTATGTAGAGTTGATAAACCAGATATTATGAGAATCATAATATCAACAGGTATCGTGCTGCGTTTATTATTTAAATAAAACTCAGCTATCTCATGCTTTGCGCCTTGCGAGCAGTCGATATTTAAGTCATCTAACATTTTTTTAATGTTATTTAATTCATTTTCGTTTGCATTTTCCATTATGTTATTTATTTGAAATCCATATAGCTTATTATACAATAATAACGCAATTTGACAATCTATGGTATTTTTAATGTGTGGTTTTTAACTCATTGAGCAATGTTTGCGTTGATATTTCTCCAACTAACTGTGATGTTGGTAAAAAATTCCCATTTTTATCAACAAACATGAAAGTTGGTGGGGCAATAACATGGAAATGATTGAGTAATATCTTAGTTTCTTCATTATTTTTAGTTAAATCTACCTTAATTAGTAATATATCTTCTAACTGGCGTAAAATAGTCTCATCTCGTAAGATTGTGCTAGAAATAACATGACAAGAGGCACACCAGCCCGCATAAAAATATAATAATACTGGGGTGTTTTTATCCTTGGCAAAATTCATGGCATTTTGAGCTTCGCTTAACGTTTTAACAATTATGCTTTTATCGTCAGCAAGATTTTGTTGATTTTTTTGCAAAGGTTTTAAAGGATTTGTGTGTCCAGAGCTTGCGCCATATAAAATTAGTAGTCCATAACCAATTAAAATTATTGCGAGTCCTTGTTTAAATTTGTCTTGGTTAGAACTGCTGTTACGAAATGGTTTAAAAAATATACCGCTAAATATGCATAAAGCCGCCCAAAGAAGCATAGCATGTATATTAGGAATGATGCGTGATAGTAAATAAATTGAGATACCTAACATTACTATGCCAAATAAATGTTTGACGGTATTCATCCAGCCACCAGCTTTGGGTAGTAATTTACCTGCTGATGTACCTATTAGTAATAATGGAATTCCCATTCCAAAACTTAAGAAAAATAATGAAATTAAACCAAGAGCAATATCCCCAGTCTGTGCAATATAACTTAGTGCTCCGATAAGTGGTGCGCTTACACAAGGAGAAAGTACTAGAATTGACATGGAGCCAAGAATTGCAGCGTTTAAAAAATGCCCTCCAGCATGACTTTTGGTAATATTCGCTAGTTTGTTTTGGAGATTTAAAGGTAATGTTATTGCGTATAAATTAAACATTGATAATGCTAGTAGTACGAAAATAGCACTCATACTTACAATAATCCAAGGAGATTGCATAATAATTTGCAAATTACTTCCAAGAAGGGCTATGACTGCGCCAATTAGGCCATAAGTTACTGACATACTAAGAACATATGTTAGAGATAGAAAAAATGCCTTGCGCGTTGTAATATTTGCGCCATGCCCAACAATTATACCTGATAACACCGGAACCATTGGTAAAATACATGGAGTAAAAGCTAAAAGTAGGCCCAGCCCTAAAAATGTAAATACAATTAATGCTAGATTTTTAGAGGCAAATAATTGCGCAAAATCTGTCATTACTTCCGATTCAATTTTTTGTGGAATTTTTTTAAGATCTTTAGCTGTGTCTAGATTTTCAGTGTAATCTACTACAACATCTTTAACTTCGCGATTTGGTGAAAAAGCTACTTTAATTATTCTATGTTCTGGTGGGTAACAAAACCCCTCATCCGAGCAGCCTTGGTAACGTATTTCTAAAAAACTTTCTCCAGGTTGTTCGCTTAAAATAGGGATATTAATATCCAATTTGTCGTAATATACGGGGATTAATTGTCCTTGACGATTAGTTTTTGTCTGTGGATTAGGGTAGTTAATCATGCCTAATTGTATGACTTCTTCATCTTTATTAATTATTTGCAGGCAATTTTTATAGAGAAAATAGCCTTTAGCAATTTTCCATTTTAGATTTATGGTATTAGGGTCGAATTTAGTAACGTTTATTTTAAATGCTTTATTTGCTGGTAATGGCGGATTTGCTAATGAAAATAATGGAAATAATAAAAATAAAAAAACAAATATTCGTTTTAGCATAATTTCCTCATGTAATTTTTTTGAAATTTTAACATGTATTATAAAAAATTTTAATATTACCCCTTGAAATACAAATTCTTGTCTCCATATACTGTGCATCAGACAATAATCTGAGTAGAGTACGAAAAAATTACGTACTTTATTGATATGATAATTAATTAGGAGAAAGTAATATGGCTATTAAAATTCGTCCATTACACGATCGTGTGGTTGTTCGTCGCTTGGAAGATGAACGC
>CAZADN010000010.1:0-25265 GCA_964483895.1 uncultured Legionellaceae bacterium | reverse complement strand
TATTTTATCCAAATATTGCGCAAATTTCCAGATCCCGACTTGATATTCGAAATTACCAAAAGGATCGCTTTTTAACTCTGGATAAGCTATACCAATCCCAAATAATCCTGGAGCCAATATTCCAAAGTGATGATTGTAAGGTAAATTCTTAAAATCACAAATCGTAATATCTTGCCGTGCCTCAAAACCAATAGAATAGATAACTTTATCTGCTTCTGGTAAATACTTAATTATATTATTTTCATTACTAATATAACGCTCTAAGTTACTTGGCAAAACCCCATCTATATTGTTATGTACCCACTCAGCTGTATCACCTTTTAAACCAGTATTATCAAATAAAATCCAATCTCCCATATCAACTGCATATTTGCATGGAGAATGATAAAAATTTATAACCCGTTTAACTCCAAGCTCAACCAAATTTCTAATAATAATAAATGCTGAATGTGAAGAGCCAAAAACCACAACAGTTTCATTATGAATTACTTTATTTTTAAGTTTATTTTTATCAATTGCGTCTTTAAAATCCAGCTCACCAATTGCATAATCTAATTTTTTAGGGATTGAACCTGTCGCAAGAACAACTTTTTCAGCAGAGTAATTAAGACCTCCCGCACTTAAAGTCCAAAGATTATTGGTAAGATTAACTTTATCAACCGTAGCTTTAATATTAACTACTTCTTTACATAAACTCTCAGTAATCCACTCCAAAGGCTCAACAATATGTTGTAACTTACATGTATTCTCTGGATTTAACTTATGAAGTTCAAAATTTTCAGTACAATTTGCATAATTATTAATAGTATTTAAAAAATTAATAAATAACCTAACTTTTGTATTACTGGAAACATTGCTCCAATAGCGTCCTAAATCTCCAACCTTAAAAAAAGGATCAACCCATAATAAATCTTTAGGATTTATACCAAAACCAAGTAATTTCGCAACAACAGCAATCCCAGCAGGACCTGCACCAACCACTGCCCATTTATATGTTTTATTTAACATATTTGCAACCTCATGTATTTTAAAAAAATAAAAAAACTATTCATAAAACATACTAAATTTGCTAAAATATAGCAACTTTAAAAACTGACTAAAATATGCCAACAAATAAACGAACCCGCTACACATCGCGCACCTTACGTTTTATTACTAAAGAATCTGAAATAATGTCAATCTCTGTAAGCAATGCCTGCACCAAATTTAACATGGATGGATGGTGTGATTCCATTCTTAAAGAAGATGATACTCTTTTACCAATTCCAGATGCAATCATCCAAGCTTCAAATTCTCTACAAAGAAAAATGGCCATAGAAACTGTAGAAATTGATGGTAAATACATGTATGGACTAATTGCTCTAGAACCGATTATGGAGGGAGAATCCATAATATATGGCTCTAAAATTACTAGTTACACCCCAGATGACATGTATAAATTACAAATTAACTCTGATAAAATTACTTCCGCCAAAAATTTCGGTAATATGGCAAGATTTATGAATCATGCCCCAGATAACGAAACCGTCGCACAAAAACTTAGATTTACTAGCAAAAACACTCTTAAAAATCTAGCAACTGCTAACTTCACAGGCAAAATAATACATTATAACAATGCTGAATACCCAATCCTAGTTGCAAATCGCAAAATTAAGCCTGGAGAAAGACTATATTGGGATTATAGTATGGACTATTTTAGCTCTCTTGATTGCAACATCTTACTATTCTTAAAAAATGGTACCATAATAAATCCGGAACTCTACACATGGGTAAACAAGCGTTTACAAATAAAATTTAATAATGAACTTAAAGACATTGGTAATTTTAACCGTATTTTAAAAGGGAACTCCATAATTACATTGCCTGTATACACGAATGGATTACAATACAATCTTGTCATTCACCCAGATTATATTCGCAATCAATTAAATAAAAACCCTGCGATTAATAATAATTATTTTGTCAACATTCAAATTCCAACTAGATTACCAAAATATGTTAAAAGAATTTCAATAGAAAGTGAGATAAATGATAATATTATTGCAAGCTTAAAAGAGGAAATACTAAATATTCCGAATGATGCGTTATTAGACTATGAGATCCTCACATACAGAGTAAACGATGTTGCCGAAGACTCAATAGAATATGCCCCTTTCAAATATTTTATTTTACTTCCTTATGATAAAATCACATCACAAAACTTACACGAAAAATGTCTTGCACTAAATATAGAGTGCTTTTTAGACCAAGATGACAAAATTAATATCTCTTACGCTGACATATTTAATTTGGTAAAATCGGCAACAATAAATGAGTTGACAAAAGAGCGCAACCCATTTCTTACTCCGACTAAAAGAACATCATCTACAGTAGTTGAAAATACTGATGCTGCAGAAAATGCTGAGATAGAAACCCCACATGAAATTCAACCAATGAGATTATGGTAGTAGAAAGTATCAAAAAGATTATGGGTAAAATACTTAGATTTTTAATAATTTTTTTCCCTACTACTTGCGTAGCATCTGAGCCTATTACCCATAATTTCTTAGTTATTAGTGATATTCATCTAAACGCTAAAACCACTCACAAAATGCAATTAGCTCCTGATGCTCATAGTATACGTAATGATTTGGACCTAACAACATATTTATCCTTTCTTAAATTAAGCAAACAAAGTATAGAGAATAAAATTCTCAGCAACCCAGATTTTATTTTGCTTTTAGGCGACCTTCAAGGACATAAGCGCTATAAAAATGATGTAATTACCAGCCAATCTATAATTTTTAAAACTATCTCTCAAACATTTCCAAAAACACCAATAATCTATATTTTTGGCAATAATGATTCACCGCAAAAAAATTACGGTGAATTTAGTTATAACAAGATTAGCCCATATACCATTGCAAATAAGAATATATTTTTAAATACTGGGGTCATCTGCAAGACTAAAAATATTTATCCTTGTCTTCAAGAAAAGAATGATAATGATGGGTATTTCACTGCTAAACTCGCGCCACAATTAAATTTAATTGGTTTAAATAGCGTACTTTTTTCAATAAATAATAATTTTCAAAATAAAGCTTCTACCGAACTCTCTTGGCTTGAAAAACAACTAGCACTTGCCAAACAAGAAAATACCCAAGCAATTATCGCAATGCACATTCCGCCAGGAGACAATATCTATAGTAACAATACGTTTTGGCGCAAAGACACACTAACTGAATTTATTAAAATAATCGATAAATACTCAAATAATATTATAGGCATACTAACAAGTCATACCCACCAAGAAGAAATAAGAATTCTAAACACCGAATCTGCAAAAATCGGTATTTACTCAACTCCATCGTTAACAACAACGTATGGCAATAGCCCTATGCTTAAATCTTTTTTTATATCAAAAAAAAATCAAAAATGGTGGATTAATAATTATGTAACTTATAAATTTGCAACGCAAAATAAACAACTATCTTTAACCAAACTATACGATTTTCAAAGTATCTATTGCTTAAAGCAAACTAATAATATTAATAAATGTTTAAATAACACCAATATCGCAACAATGAAAATAACATCAATGAAGATAATTTGAACATCAAAGTCTTATTTGGTACAATGCAAACCTCATTTTCTCGATTTAGGAAAATTATTATGAACAACCACGATGAAGAACAAAAGCAAATGGCCGAAGCAATAGCAACTGCCACAAAATATACTCTATCTAATTATGACCTACATTCCAATGGCATAGAGCGTGACCTACATTTAGGCCCAATTCGTGAAGGTGAGTCAATATCATTTACAGACGGAAAAATAACTACAAATCAATATAGTAGTATTAACATTCAAGGAATAGGTAAATCTTCTGAGTCACATACTAAAGAAACAGGACTTTTTAGCAATAACACACATGATGAAACAAAGGCCAATCTTGGAAAGATTATTAGCACTTCAGAAACTCACGATGAACATCATAGCTTATATAGTGATAGCGAAAAACATAGCACATCTATGAATATAGGCGGTGGTTTATTTAAATCTAACCAAACAACTTATTCACAATCTAATAAACATGGCAATGTCTCAGGCAATGAAACTGAAACTAGTTGCTGTGGACTTAGAGCGGCAAGTAGCGAAGAAACATCTTGTTGCACAGCAGATGCCTGCTGCAGCTATCATTGCTCAACTAATTACTGTGGAGAAAGATTGGCTTGTAACTTTGATACTGTTTGTTGCTTTCGTCCAATTTGTCATGCAATTCGCGATATCAACTGCCCTAGAGTTTCTAATGTACATTGCCCAGATCTAGATGGTCTTGGTAATTGTATTCATCCTACAATAAACTTCTGTCATGGAATTATTAGAGAAGTAGATTTTAGAGCTATTGCCCACTGCTTACAAGAAGCTGGTCCTGTCATTATGGATATTTTAGAATGTTTAGCAAGCATTGTTGAACCTAGACGACACTAATTATTCTTAAAATGAATAAAAATGACAAATTAACTTCTGCAAAAGATCTTTTTGCAGAAGGAATGCAACATGAAGCGTCACAAAACTATCAAGAAGCATTCGCATCCTACACAAAAGCCGCCCAAGCTGATTATGTTTATGCAATGTATAATTTAGCCTTGTGCTATAAAGAAGGTAAAGGCTGCCAAAAAAGCGAAGAACAAGCTTTCATTTGGATGGAAAAAGCTGCACAAAAAAACTTCCATGAAGCACAGCTTTGCGTAGCTATTATGTACATCAATAAAGACAACAAAAGTGCCAAAGATAAAGAACTTGCTTGTTTATACTTAACTCTTGCTGCTCAAAACAATAATATTACCGCAATAAGATTATTAGCCGAATTTTATTTACAAGGAATAGCAGTTGAAAAAGACTTAAACAAAGCATTTAGTTTGTTCCAAATTGCAGCCGAAAATTCAGATATGATGGCGCAATATAATCTAGCCTGCATGTATCAAAGAGCAGAAGGCGTTGCAATAGACATAACAAAAGCATGTTATTGGTTTGAAAAATCCGCACTCCAAGGCCATCAACCATCATTAAAAGCTTTACAAGAACTAGATAAGAATAAATTGAACCCCGAAGCAAAAATAAGTTTGGCTAGAATTAGATTTAAAAAATATCATAAAAAATAGAAGGGTCTGTAGACATTTGATTGCGCAAATCAAGATTCAACTATGTTCCTAGCAAAACCTTAAAAACTGGACTATATATTTATTAAATAATACTAATAAGAATAATCCATGTTAACTTTTAATTTAAAAAAATACTCATTTATTAAAGGTGATAAACTCTTAGTTAGTCACAATTTATTAGAAAAACTCTTTGAGCATGCTCATAAGACTCCAAATAAAACCGCCATACTCACATCCGATGATTCTTGGACTTACCATAAACTTTATACAGAAGTACTAATTTGGAAAAATCGGATTAGATCTTTAAATTTACATGGCCCAACCATAATCTGTATACACCGCACACCGCGAATGCTTGCCGTATTGCTAGCTATGCAATGGTTAGAGATTACTTATATTCCAATTGAAATTACAACCCCCATAAAAAGAATCCTTGCAATAATTGAAGATAGTAAAGCCCAAGCAATTTTACACGATACAGGACACGCTGAAGAATTTATAAGTTTACCTTGTAATATATTTGATATACACAACTTAATAAACAATGATGATAATGATTATTCAATTATACCCAAAGAACCTATACCAAAATCCCAGAAAAATGTATACATTATTTACACATCTGGCTCTACTGGCAATCCTAAAGGTGTAAGTATTACCTCTAAAGCTCTAAATAATTTTTTAGCAAGCGTGAATCAATATTTCATAATTGATGAAATATTGCTTAGCACGACAACTATTGCTTTTGATATTTCGTATTTAGAATTATATCTACCAATTTGGCAAGGAAAAACTGTATTTATAGCCAACCAATCTGAACATAAAGATCCAGAAGCCATAAAACAAATATTTGCTAAATATCCTATTAGCATAGCCCAAGGAACTCCTTCATTTTGGAATATGCTCTATTTTTCAGGCTGGAAAGGCAAAAATGATTTAACTGTACTGTCTGGTGGTGAACCATTGAACACTCAACTTATTGATAATATTTTGCCAAATATTAAATCTCTGTGGAATATGTACGGACCAACAGAAGCTACCATTTGGTGCTCTGCTAAAGAAATTACTAATAAAAATGAAATAACTGTTGGCAAACCATTACACAACCTCGAGATGATTATACTCGACTCTTCCAGAAAATTAGTACCATTAAATACCAAAGGACAATTATTTATCAGTGGCATATGCCTCGCTGATGGCTATTATAATCATCAACGTCTAACTGAAGAAAAATTTATTACAGTTAAAATTGGACTACAAAATAAACGCTTATACAATACCGGAGATATAGCTCTTATTAATGATAAGCAAGAAGTAGAAGTATATGGCAGAATAGATAATCAAATAAAATTACATGGATATAGAATTGAGTTAGAAGATATTGAAGCGCATATTCAAACTAATCTTGGCGTACGAGAATGCGTGGTTGGCGTACACAACGAACAATTAGTCGCATACATATGTATTAATGCCAATGGCGATTATGCTGAAGACAAACTAAAAAAACAACTTCAACAAGAACTACCTGATTTTATGGTTCCAAAGCGCTTTATTTATTTAGATAAAATACCCGTAAATGGCAGTGGTAAATTAGATAGAAAGGCTTTATCTTTACCTAATAATGAGATTAATCATAATGAAGAAATTATTCATACTCCTCTACAAGATGTTATTCAAAATATTTGGGAGGAAACACTTAATATCAGCAATATTAATCTCAACACTTCCTTTTTTGAACTTGGTGGCCATTCACTAAGTGCTACAAGAATTGTAAATAAAATTAAGCAAGTATTAAATAAATCTATAAAAATTCACGATATATATCACGCGCCAACGATAGCAGAGCTAGCTGAATTAGTAAGTTATGCACCTGATGCTAGCGCTGAAATACAACATCATAACCTAAGTAATACCTCATCTAGCTGGGTTCCATTAACTGATTTCCAATTTGTTTTATGGATAGCCAATATATTCGAACCAGAAGTTAAAAAATTAAATATTGTCGATAGGAAAAGAATTCAAGGTAAAATTCAAATACAAAACTTAAACCTTGCCTTACAAAAAGTTATGGAAACACATGATGTTTTTTCATATCAAATAAATAGCTTATTTCCTTTACAGAAAAAAACCACAAATCAGCTCCATGGTTGGGAAGAAATATCTTTAGAATCATATACCGAAGATGCTATGGAAGAGTATCTCTCTCAATCTATTAATAAATTGACCAATCTTAAACATTGGCCAAGAAAAAAAGCTTTATTAATAGTCAAACTATTTTATTTAACAAACGATCGCGTAGAAATGCAAATCGCCATGCCACACTTAATCTCCGACCAACAATCAATAGATATTTTCTTTAAAAATCTATCTGATACTTATCTAGCTATTACAAACAACAAACCACGAGATAAATCCAATCATAGCACCCCATTTATTGAGTTTGCTCAAAAAGAATATCATAATATTCAAAATTCTTTAAAATCAGACGAAAACTTTTGGCTAAATTATTTAGAAGATGCTGCTTTATTTCACTTTCCTAAACAATATATAGTTCCATGTAACAGCAAAAATCAACTTAGCCACTCATCAATTTTCCCAATTACCGAACAACAAATAAAACAATGGAAAGAACTCTGCATTGCACATACAATCACTTTGAACGATCTATTTTCTGCCGCAATTGCTCTAACTCTCAAATATGTTTTTGCGAAAGAAATAACTATACCTGAAAAATTATTTATAAATACCGTAAAATCTTCACGTGAAGACCCAAGTTTTGATGAAGTAATCGGTTGCTTTATAAAAGCCCAACCAATCAAACTTACGCTAAAAGATCAAAATAACTTAGTATCACTTGCTAAACAAGCGCAGTCAGCAAATACTGAAACGGCGAGCCATCAGTATGCATCAAGTTTAATTAAACTTTCTAGTGTCGGCCAAGTTGATTGCTCGCCTAACCATATCAAGTGTTTACGCATTGCTTTATTCACAAAACTATACTCACAACTATTTAAAAAAACCCATAATTTAAATTTACCAGTTATGAACGCATGTAAACGTCTAACCAGAATAAATAATAACAGAGGGTTTTTGATTAATATCAATATTTGGCAAAACTTCTTTAACACTACAGTAAATAAACAAATATGCGGCAGCACTTGTCAACAGATCCCAAACTTACAAAAAGATATTCCTGTTATAAATGGAGTCTTTGAAGTATGTTTAATGCGAGATGACTTAACAAATCAGGCATATTTAATTATTTCTACAAACTTACATGAACATATTCGCGATAATATTGGCATAAAACTATTACATACTATAAATAACGCCTACCAATAGCCAAATATTTTACTTTTAAACTTTTATATAGGCATAATTTAAAGTAGAATTTTGCATTGCTTAAATAAATTAATAAGGAAAAAAATGACCAAACCAAACAAAATAGCCTTCCTTGGTCTTGGAAAAATGGCGAGCAAAATGATTTCTCGTATGATGGTAGTTGGCAATAGTGAACGAATTAATGGTTACTCACCAAGCCAACGACAAATGCAACATGTAAAAACTCATGCAAGCATTGCAGAAACTCTAAATCGTAATCTTGAAATAGTTATTTATGCATTTAAACCACAGAACTGGAATGAAGCACAAAAAAACACAATTAATTCTGCTTTACAACAAAATCCAAAACGACCAATTATAGTTTCAATTCTAGCAGGTCTTGGAATTGCTGAACTTGATTGTGATATTGTGATGATGCCAAATGTGTTATGTGAAGTAGGCCACAGTTTCATGTTTGCACATGCAAAAGATAGTTTAACTGAAGCACAAAAAGCAAATCTTGAAGAACTTTGCAAAAACATGGGGCCTGTGTTTTGGGTGGATAGCGCCGAAAAAATGCACATGGCAGTTGCAAGCTCTGGAAGCGCACCTGCATACGTATTATTCGCAATGGATAAAGCCGTTAAAATGTATATGCTATCCGGATTAGCTAAGCAAGATGCTAGACAAGCAATAATTAATGATATAAAAAATACTTCGGAATTTTTCAAAGTCAAACTACAATCAAACAGTATAATTAATTGGGAGGATTGCTATCAAGAACTTGCCAACAATCATCATCAAATATTCATTTTTAGAGTTATTGAAGCATATTGCCAGGCGATGCATAAACTAGGCCTTGATATGCAAACCGCATATCAAGTATCTTGGAATACGGTATATGGCACGGCACTTTTAGCAGAAAATCATCCTGAATTAGAATTATCAGATATAATGGCTAGCATTATGTCAAAGGGGGGAACAACAGAACAAGCTATCGCTGTTGCAAAAACCGCTACTTTTGAAATATTTGCATCACAAGATAACTTGAATAACTTCGTATTTTCAATGTTAAAAGCCGCCTATGATAAATCTATACTTTTAAAAGAAGCCTCAAAAAAAAACTCCAGTGATTTAAAAAATCAATCTATGTTCAAACCAACGACTGATACACAAGATCTATATCAAAACACAGCGCCTTCATTAAACCCCATCACCCCATAACAAGAAATCCTTCTCCCGTATCGGGAGAAGGTGCCCAAAGGGCGGATGAGGGAAAACCATATCACACAAAAAAGCTCCTAATCTTAAATACCAATAAAATAACCGAAACAATTAGAATAACAACAGGTGTAACACCACCCCCCACTACCTTATAAGAAGCAGTACTAGCATAAATACGTCTTCCACCTAAAACTACCAAAGCAGGCAACACCCCATATAATAATACATCCACAAATCCACCAGCAAAACTAAGAGCATGGAGAAATATTTGTGGGTATATTAAAGCACACAAAGTTGTTGGAGTAAAAATCAATAAATATATTAAAATATTGTGTTTATCATTATTCTCATCAATATATTTTTTAAATCCATCCTTTATGAAATCAACAAAACTCATAATACTTGGTAGAAAAGAGGTTAACATCGCAAAAAGCGAAAATGACTTAATAATAAACATTATTTCCGCTGAAGATTTACCAAGATGTGCAAATAAATCGCTAACGATCACCACTTTATCATTTTGCATATTAACATCATTAGCCAACATTCCAATAATCACGTAATTCCAAATAAAATATACAACAAAAGGAATAAAATTCCCTATAACTATCGCTACTCTGATAGCCTTAACATCACGCTGCAAATAATAAGCAACACTTGGAACTAAATTTTGATAACCAAAACATATTAACAATATTGGAAAAACTGCAAACATTTGCGGCCAATCAGTATACAACAAATGACTCATATCAACCTTTTTCAACCCAAGCACCACAAGCATAATATAAGTAACAGCCATACCAAAAATCATCGCGCGATTAAAACCATCTATAAAAATCGCCCCAGCATAAGAAACGCTAACAATAAAAATTAAACAAATTAGCGTACCCATACTATGTGAAACTTTAAAAGGTAGCAAAGACATAAGGATTTGCGCAAAAAGCTCGCCCCCTGCTGACAAATAAGCGACAAACAAACAATAAAATAAAAATAAAAATAGAAGAACTGTTAATAATTGGGTACCAGGGCCTAACACTCTATTCACAATTGTTGGTAAATTCACTCGACCATCAAACCACAATGTAGCTTCTAATAAAAGCAACCCCGTCAACGTTGTAAATAAATAACTCATAAACATAGCAAGTGTTGCTGGCATAAACCCTGCAAGACGACTAACTATAGGCAAACCAATCATTCCAACACCTATGCAACAACCAGTGATTAACATAGTCGCGCCAAAACGTCTTTTTTTAGCTAAATTATTCACGCCCATAAGACGAACTTCCTTAAAAATATCATTTAAAATTGTAATGTTATACCATTACATAAGTGCTGGTCAAATTTATTTTAATTGAGATTAATTAAACGGATTTTTATAAGAAAATCAGAGCCGCGACCGTCAGGAAGCGGAGCCTTAAAAGATCGTTAAAAGCTCCGCTTCCTGACGGTCGCGGCTCTGATACGTAATTCTAACCCTAGTGCTTATTTAGAATTTTCTTGGATAAATTTCAAAATTTCAGGGGATAAACGTTTAATTTCATTGGAACCACGCGTAATTTTCGCAATGCTTACGTTTAAATTTTTAGCAATATCTCGTTGGCTAAATTTCTTAGCAAGTAATTCACGAATGATAAGACAACGCTTGGCAATATCCACTCTTTCTTCGTGAGTTAATAGCAATTCAAATAATGAGCTTAATTGTTCTTCATCTTTGACATGTGTACACCAAGCAAGTAATTGTTGCCAACCATCACTATTTTCTTCCACGTTGAAACCACCTTAAAACTATTGCATTATATGGATAATAACTTAAAATCAAATCTTTAGCTATAAAGGATACTTAACATGCAATTAAACGAAAAATTACCAAATATCACTTTCTATGCAACTAATAATATTAAAGCTAATTTCAGTGATTTTTTAGGTAAATGGCTAATTATTTATTTTTATCCAAAAGACGCAACTCCAGGCTGTACAACCGAAGGCTGCGATTTTAGGGATAACTATGCCAAATTAACCGAGAGTAATGCAATTGTTTTTGGAGTTTCGAGAGATAGTTTATCAAGCCATGAAAGTTTTAAAAGCAAACAACAATACCCTTTCGAATTAATTAGTGATACTAATGAAGAGATGTGTAAAATTTTTGACGTAATAAAAATGAAAAACATGTACGGCAAGCAAGTTCTAGGGATAGATCGCAGCACTTTTATTATCGGGCCAGACGGTAAGGTTAAACACATCTGGCGCAATGTAAAAGTTACAAATCATGTAGTTGAAGTTTTAGAAAAATTACGAGATTTGCAAAGTTAAAAAGTCATCTGCGCGACTTTCATCTTCGTTACCATTATTAGATAAAATAGCAACTTGTTGCGGGCTGTTTTGTGGGCCCATACTTAATTCGGCCATTTGCGTTAAATAAGATAGATCAAGTGGCCTTGCTCTTACAGGTACAGGTCTAAAAAAACCACTATGAAAAGACTCACTTGCAGATGCCCCAAGCATTTGACAATCATTCTTTCTCTTAGCTTTCCTAGAGTTAAGATAAGTGTGCATATAAGACATAGAAGAAAGTCTATTATCAACACATTGTCGAGCAATTACTTTTGCATCAAGAACATAATTTGGATTACAAGACCCACTTCCTATAATTATACTTCTAGGTAAAGCCACCATCTCATAACTATTCCATTCTATGGCTAAAAATCGACTCTCATCCAAAATTAAATTTCTATTCATCCTAAAATAGCTACACATTCTATTTAATAACTGAACATTATCATCAAAATGCAATACATCGAAGTTTTTATCATGCTTATGAGCTAAATATTGGTAAATAACATATAATGTTAAAGCTTTATCTGTATCATCAAAATGCAAGCTATCGCCAGGGTTAAATGAAAGCTGACCGTTTTTTTCCAATACTACTAAAAAATTACCATCTTTGTCAGTTACACTGTATTGCTCAACTCGAAAATCATCCATAAACGTCTTATAATCTTCAAGGTCATCTGCACTTACTGCCCAACGAAACATAAAATTGTCTTTATACTCATCCAACATTCCAGCAACATTTATGTCATACCATCGTTCAAACTGACTTTTAGAATAATGAGAAATATTACATCCATTATAATCCACAATGCCTATATCTCTAAATTTATCAATACCATACATTTCTTTATAATTACTGTTAGAAATTAAATCATACATTGTCCCAGGTTCTAAATTATTTAAAATATCTGAAACAAGTAATTTTTCCGCAGTAACTTTAATTTTGCGATTCCCAGAATTTAATCTATCTGATAATGCATCTACAAACTCTGTTAACAAAACAGAGCAACTTAATAACTCACCTTCAAGAAGGTCGGAATTTAAATGAGCATTATATAAATCAGAGTGTATTGATTGGCGCAAAGAACCAATAACTACAATAATTTCTGTATATTGAGGGTTGGCTCTACAATATTGAAATAGATAATCTATTAAGTTTTCTCGAGAATCAGGCGTATCCAAACAGCCATCAAAATCCAAACTCAAAACCAGAGTCGTCACTCTTGGCTCTAGATTAATTTCTTCTTGTAAATCCATACTTACTGCCTATAATAATTTCAAAGCGTACATTTTATCACATTTATAGCTGTATTTGCTATGAATATTTCATTTTACATTTTTATCTTGCAAATCTCTCATTTCCTGTGCTTATTGAAATAGTCTTGAGTAAATCATTTAAAGAATGTTCTAGATTAAAATCCCATCTAAAAATCTTCCGGTGTGTGACTTACTACATTTAGCTACTTGTTCAGGAGTTCCAGTCGCTATTACTTTTCCACCTTTACTCCCACCTTCTGGGCCTAAATCTATTATCCAATCCGCTGTTTTAATCACATCTAAATTATGCTCGATAATAATAATCGTATTACCCTGGTCACATAATTGCTTAAGAACTTCTAATAACTGTTTAATATCATGAAAGTGTAAACCCGTGGTTGGTTCATCTAAAATATATAATGTACTGCCTGTGCCTCTTCTAGATAATTCTTTAGAAAGCTTAACTCTTTGCGCTTCACCACCTGATAAAGTTGTAGCACTTTGTCCTAAACGAATGTAACCAAGACCAACATCGATTAATGTCTGACACTTCCTCGCGATTACTGGAATTGCTGTAAAAAATTCTCTAGCATCCTCAACAGTCATACTCAATACTTCATGAATATTTTTACCTTTATATTGAATTTCCAAAGTCTCACGATTATATCTACTAGCTTTACAAACATCACATGTCACAAAAATATCTGCTAAAAAATGCATCTCGACTTTAATTAACCCATCTCCCTGACATGCTTCGCATCTTCCACCACGCACATTGAAACTAAATCTTCCCGCTTGATATCCGCGAGCTTTAGATTCTTTAGTGCTTGCAAATAACTCTCTAATAGGCGTAAAAAGCCCAGTATAAGTTGCTGGATTTGAGCGCGGAGTACGTCCAATTGGGCTTTGATCAATATCTATTACTGATGAACATTTTTCTAGACCTTTAACTCCTTTAATTTCTCCTAAAACTCTTAACTTTGCACGATTTAATAGATTAGCAGCCAATGGATATAAAGTATCATTTATAAGACTTGATTTTCCTGAACCAGAAACCCCAGTAATACAGGTCATTAAACCCAAAGGAATTTCTACATTTAACGAGTTTAAATTATTAATTGTAACACCTTGCAGGCTAATCACATTATCAGGATTAAAAACTTTTCGTGAAGTAGGTATAACTATAAATTCCTTTTTAGATAGATATTTTCCGGTTAAAGATTTCTCTGAACGCATTATATCTTCAGGCCTACCACTTGCAACGACTTCACCTCCATGCACACCGGCTCCAGGTCCAATATCTAAAACAAAATCCGCCGCTAAAATTGCATCTTCATCGTGTTCAACTACAATTACGGTATTTCCAAGATCTCTTAAACGCAATAATGTTCGAAGTAAACGCTCATTATCCCTTTGATGTAAACCAATTGATGGTTCATCAAGAATATACATAACTCCAACCAGCCCTGAGCCAATTTGACTAGCCAAGCGAATACGCTGTGCCTCACCTCCTGATAAAGTCTCAGCACTTCTAGATAAAGATAAATAATCTAAACCAACATTTACCAAAAATCCCAATCTTTCTTGAATTTCTTTATTTATTTTTGCCGCAACCTCGCCCATCGTTCCAGCAACTTTAAAAGTTTTAAAAAAATTATAACTCTCAGCAATAGATAGCTCTGCTATTTGCGGTAAATTTACATTATCAATAAACACATTTCTGGCAGACTCACATAACCTTTGGCCATTACAATGCGAGCAAGTTCTAGTAGCTAAATAAGCCGATAAATCATCTCGGACGCTATTAGAATCTGACTCTCGATAACGGCGCTGCATATTAGGGATAATTCCTTCAAATGCATGTTTTTTTACAACTTTTCCTCCATTAGACCAGTTATAATTAAAAACTATTTCTTCCTCACCACTTCCATACAAAATAATATCACGTACTTTTGCTGATAATGATGAAAAAGGCGCGTCTAAAGAAAAGTTATAATGCTTCGCGATTGCTTCAATCATTGCGTAATAATAAGTAGTTTTACTATCCCAACCACGTATTGCCCCATCAGCCAAACTTTTTTTAGCTTCATAAATTACAAGATTTTCATCAAAAAATTGATCTATTCCCAAGCCATCACAAGCTTGGCATGCTCCAACTGGATTATTAAACGAAAATAATCTTGGTTCTAATTCTTGCAAACTATAACCACATTCAGCACATGCAAATTTAGAAGAAAAAGTAATCTCACTAAAATCGTTATCTAAAGCAGCTAAAATCACAATACCATCAGCCAAATTTACAGCATTTTCAAATGATTCACTTAACCGTGTTTGTATATCATTTTTTACTTTAAACCTATCTATTACCACTTCAATATTATGTTTTTTACGTAGTTCAAGTGCCGGAGCTTCATCAATTTCATAGATATCTCCATTAATCCTTACTCGAATAAAACCTTTAGCCTTAAGCTCTTGCATTAATTGCTGATGCGTTCCTTTGCGCTCGCGCACAACAGGAGCTAAAATCATAGCTTTAGTACCTTCAGGTAAAGACAAAGCATTATCAACCATTTGACTAATAGTTTGCGCACGCAAAGATAAACCATGTTGAGGACAACGCGGCTCACCAATCCGTGCAAAAAGTAAACGTAAATAATCATAGATTTCGGTAATTGTCCCAACTGTTGAACGTGGATTATGTGAGGTTGCTTTTTGTTCAATAGAAATAGCTGGCGAAAGCCCCTCAATTGAATCAACATCAGGCTTTTCCATTTGCGCTAAAAACTGGCGTGCGTATGCTGATAAAGACTCGACATAACGTCTTTGTCCTTCCGCATATAAAGTATCAAACGCTAAAGATGATTTACCTGAGCCAGAGAGGCCAGTTATCACTACTAATTTATCACGCGGGATAGTAACATTTAAATTTTTTAAATTATGGGTACGAGCGCCACGAATACAAATTTCATGCATAAAGTTTAATTCATATCAATTTTGAAAGGATAATAATATACCATAAATAAAACTATATCTCACCTAACTACATACGACAAACTAATTATCTATATTTTCAGAGATTACTATATTTAATCGTCACAACGTGTTATAATCTGCACTAAATTTTTACAATATATTCGGTTAAACTGTGATCGCTCTTAATTCAATTGGTATGACTTTTGGTCGTAAACTGCTGTTTTTTGATGTTAATTTAAATCTTAATAGCGGCAAATCTTATGCTCTGGTTGGAGCAAATGGTTGTGGAAAATCAACTTTCTTTAAAATTATTACGGGTGAAGAAGAGCCAAGTTCAGGCGAAATTGTTATTCCTAAAGACGCAACTATTGGCTGGTTAAAGCAAGATCAGTTTAAATATGAAGATACGCCTATTCAAGATATTGTTTTACAAGGTAAAAAAAATCTCTGGAATGCATTACAAGAAAAAGAAACCATTCTAGCATCTGAAGAATGGGACGATGCTAAAGGTTTAAGATTTGGTGAATTAGAAGAGATTATTTTTAATAATGATGGCTATAATGCGCACAATGAAGCAGCAATTATTCTATCTGGCCTTGGAATTTCACCAGAATTTCATACAAAACCCTTAAAGGCATTATCTGGCGGCTATAAACTTAGGGTTTTACTTGCCCAAGCCCTGTTTCAAAAGCCTTCGATTTTATTATTAGATGAACCAACCAATCATTTGGATATAGTCTCTATAAAATGGCTTGAAGAATATTTAAAGTCAACCTTCAAAGGTTTGCTAATTTTTATCTCACATGATGTGGATTTTATTGATAACGTAGCAACAGATATATTAGATATAGATTTTGGTGAGATAAAAAAGTACTCTGGCAAATATGCTAAATTTTTAGAAGAAAAAGCCTTACTTCAAGAACAAAAGCTTATTGAAAGAAAAAGCGCTGAAGAAAAAATCGCACACTTACAAAAATTTGTGGATAGATTTGGTGCAAAAGCTTCCAAAGCAAAACTTGCTAATTCGCGTATGAAAATGATTGAAAGAATAGAAGTGCCTGATCTTGTAAACTCATCAAGAATAGCACCTAATTTTAATTTTATTCCGAAACGCCCTTCTGCTAAATCTGTATGCAAAATAAAATCTTTAAGTAAATCTTTTAAAGATAAAGAGCTATTTAAAAACTTCCATTGTGAAATAAATAGACATGATAAAATCGCAATCTTAGGTGTTAATGGCCGCGGTAAATCTACCTTAATTAAAATTTTAATGGATATTTTGCCAGCCGATGAAGGTAATATCGAATGGGGAACCGAAGTTAAAATCAGCTATTTCTCGCAAGATCATCATGATTTATTAAAACAATCAATTAGCGCAATTGATTGGCTGCATGAAAATATTACCAATTGTAATGAACAACAAATAAGAAAAATGCTCGGGCAAATGTTATTTACTAAAGATGAAGTCCACAAAAACATTTTATCTTTGAGCGGTGGAGAATCTGCTAGACTATTGCTAGCTAAAGTTATGCTTGAATCACCAAATTTATTAATTCTGGATGAGCCAACCAACCATCTAGATTTAGAAACAATAGAAGTATTAGCTGATGCTTTAGTTAAATATACCGGAACTATAATATTTGTTAGTCACAATCGACATTTTACCCAAAAAATTGCAAATAGAATTATTTATTTTAATGAAAATAAAACATTACGCGATTTTAAAGGACGATATTCGGAATTGGGAGAATAGAGTCTGTTTAAATTCCGCAAGGGGGATAAGGATTACAACTCACTGCGCATAAAATATCCTTCTCCCCTCGCGGGAGAAGGTGCCCGAAGGGCGGATGAGGGGTATATAAATCAAACCACTTCACCCGCAACAACCCCAGAAGACCATGCCCATTGAAAATTATAACCACCAAGCCAACCTGTCACATCTAATGCTTCGCCAATAAAATATAACCCTGGCACTGCAATAGCCTCCATTGTCTTTGATGAAATAGCATCGCAATCAATCCCACCAAGTGTAACTTCAGCAGTTCTATAACCCTCAGTCCCGTCTGGTTTAATTTGCCAATTTTGGAGTATATTTACTATTTGTAAAAATACATTATTAGAACAATCAGCCATTTTTTTATTAATAATACTACTAGGAATAAACGTATCAACTATCCTTTTCGGCAAAAAGGTATCCATTATAGAACCTAATTGTTTCTTAGGTGATTTTTGACGCTCCAATTCTAGTAGTGCAAATAAATCAATCTCTGGTAGCAGATTGATTTGTAAACTATCTTTAGAAGTCCAGTATGATGATATTTGCAACATGGCTGGCCCACTCAAACCACGATGAGTAAATAATAAAGCTTCGGAGAATGACACATCGTTTACCTCTACAATACAATCAGTAGCTACCCCAGTCAAAGGCGCATATAATTCTTTATACTCAGGACTTAAAGTAAACGGCACGAGTCCAGCTCTGGTTGGCCACACTTTAATCGCAAATTGTTCAGCTACTTTATATGCAAAGGGACTCGCACCAAGTGTTGGAATAGAAAGTCCTCCGGTTGCAATTACTAAAGATGATGTTAAAATCTTCCCAATAGATGTATCTAACAAAAACTCTTTTGTTTTTTGAATCGCAGTTACTTGCGTATTCAAACGAATATTAACGTTATTTTGCTCACACTCTTTCAGCAATAAATTAACTATTTCTTGCGATTTATTAACACAAAATAATTGCCCTAAAGTTTTTTCATAATATTTAACTTTATGTTTTTCAACTAGCTTTATAAAATCCCACTGCGTATACCGACTCAATGCTGATTTAACAAAATGCGGATTATGCGACTGATAACGACTTGGTTCGATATAATAATTTGTAAAATTACATCTCCCCCCACCAGACATTAGAATTTTCTTACCAACTTTATTGGCATGGTCTAAAACTAAAACCTTACGCCCACGACGTCCAGCCTCAATTGCACACATAAGGCCAGCTGCCCCTGCGCCTATAATAACAACATCAAATGTATTCATATGGATACTCAAATTAATATATCGACATTATAATACAAATTGGTTTAACATAATGTTTAAAATACTCAGCAAAGGAACGGATTTCTATGCTAAAAAGAACCTATTCATATATTACCGCATTTGCGGTGTTATTATCACCAGCTGGAGTATCAACTTCCGCGTCTGCAAATACGCCTAAAACTAATCAATATTGGTGGCCTAATACATTAGACCTTTCGCCACTGCGTAAGCCTAATTATAATTCTAATCCTATGGGCAAACAATTTAATTATAGTAAAGCTTTCAATAGCCTTAACCTTGATGAAGTAATTGCAGATATAAAAAAACTTATGACAACTTCAGAAGATTGGTGGCCATCTGATTTTGGTAATTATGGTCCTTTTTTTATTAGAATGGCGTGGCATTCGGCTGGCACGTATAGAATTTATGATGGTAGAGGTGGTGCAAATGGTGGTTATCAACGTTTTATGCCACAAAATAGTTGGCCAGACAATGCCAATCTTGATAAAGCCAGACGTTTACTTTGGCCCATAAAACAAAAATATGGTAATAAAATTTCCTGGGCAGATTTAATTGTTTTAACTGGAAATGTAGCTTTAGAAGCAATGGGATTTAAAACTCTTGGATTTGCTGGTGGGCGTGAAGATGCATGGGAAGCACTTGATATTAATTGGGGCTCTGAAGAAAAATGGCTTGAAAGTAAACGCCATTCTAAAGATGGCTCTCTTAAAAAACCACTAGCAGCATCAGTTATGGGCTTAATTTATGTAAATCCAGAGGGACCAAATGGGATTCCAGATCCACTCGCGGCAGCTAAAGACATTAGAGAAACGTTTGGTCGCATGGCTATGAATGATGAAGAAACTGTCGCACTTATTGCTGGCGGCCATGCTTTTGGTAAAGTTCATGGTGCGGCAGCCACTACAAAATTAGACGAACCACCCGCATCTTCTGATATTGAACAACAAGGTTTAGGTTGGAAAAATAGTTTTAAAACTGGTAAAGGGCAGGATACTATAACTAGCGGTTTAGAGGGTTCTTGGACTTCATCGCCAACTAAATGGAGTCATGATTATCTAGAAAATTTATTTGAATACGAATGGGTACAAACCAAAAGCCCAGGCGGCGCTACACAATGGATCCCAAGCTCAGAAAAAGCTCAAAACACAGTTCCTGATGCATTTGATAGTAATAAAAAACATCCGCCTATTATGTTAACTACAGATTTGGCTTTAAAATTTGACCCGATTTATAAAAAAATTGCTAAAAATTTCCTTGATAACCCCGTCGAATTTGAAAAAGCTTTTGCGCGTGCTTGGTTTAAATTAATCCATCGCGATATGGGCCCAAGAGCTCGTTATCTTGGAAAATTAGTCCCAAAGGAAGTCATGATTTGGCAAGATCCAATTCCTGAAGTTAATTATAAATTAATTGATAAACAAGATATTAGCCAACTTAAAAAACAAATCCTTAACTCAAATTTAACTATATCAGAATTGGTTAGAACTGCTTGGGCATCAGCTTCCACATATAGATATACAGATATGCGCGGTGGCGCAAATGGCGCAAGAGTTCGTCTTGCACCACAAAAAGATTGGCCAGCCAATAACCCAGATGAATTAGCGAAAGTTCTAAAAACTCTTGAAAGAATACAAACAGATTTTAACAAAAATCAAATTACCGGAAAAAAACTTTCGCTTGCGGATTTAATTGTACTTGCCGGAAGTGCCGCTATTGAAAAAGCCGCCCTTAATGCAGGTTATAACATTGAGGTTCCATTTACACCTGGTCGCAATGATGCAACTCAAGAAATGACAGATGTAGAATCTTTCGAAGTTTTAAAACCAAATGCTGATGGATTTCGTAATTACTTTAATAAAGATTCACAAAAATCCCCTCCCGAATTATTAATAGATAAGGCAAGCTTACTGCAATTAACTATCCCAGAGATGACTGTACTAATTGGCGGTATGCGCGTATTAAATGCCAATACAGACCAAACAGCATTGGGCATACTCACAAACAATCATGATATGTTAACCAATGATTTCTTTGTTAATCTTTTAGATATGGCAACCAAGTGGGAAAAATCTGAAAAAGAACATGGGATTTATGAAGGATTTGATAGAAAATCTGGAAAACTAAAATGGAAAGCAACGTCAGTTGATTTAATCTTTGGAGCAAACTCCGAACTTAGAGCCGTTGCTGAGTATTACGCAGCCAATGATAATAAAGAACAATTCATCAATGACTTTATAAAAGCTTGGTTGAAAATTATGAATGCGGACAGATTTGACTTAAAAAATTATGAATAACAATAAAAGCTCACCAAATATATTTTACCTAGCGTTAACAGCGCTGGGTGTTGTATATGGAGATATTGGAACTAGTCCATTATATGCCTTGCGCTCATCTCTGATTGGAGTAACGGTTAACCCCACAGATTTATTAGGAGTTTTATCTCTTATTTTTTGGTCACTTATTATTGTTATCTCTCTAAAATATCTTATTGTATTACTAAATGCTGACAATGATGGCGAAGGTGGAATTTTGTCATTGTTGGCATTAATTAAACAATTTCTTGGAAACAAAGCTAAAATAACCCTGATTATTGGTATTTTTGGAGCTGGTTTAATGCTTGGGGATGGTATGCTGACACCTGCCATTTCAATTATTAGCGCCATTGAAGGCTTATATATTATAGAACCCTCATTATCGACCTGGATTGTACCAATTACCTTAAGTATATTAATTACATTATTTTCTATCCAAGCTTATGGAAGTGCAAAAATTGGATTTGTTTGTGGACCAATTATTGTTGTTTGGTTTATTACCATAGGAATAATAGGTGCCATACAAATTTTCAATAACCCTGTTGTATTAAAAGCAGTCAATCCTTTTTATGCAATAAATTTTTTCTATCAAAATGGCCTTAAAGGCTACTTATTCTTAGGCGGAATATTTTTAGTTGTAACTGGTGGTGAAGCGCTTTACGCAGATATGGGATATTTTGGTAAAAGTGCTATTCGTCTTGGTTGGTTTTGTATAGTTTTACCAGGTTTATTATTAAACTATTTTGGGCAAGTAGCTTACTTACTTACTCATCCAGAAGCTGTTGCCAATCCATTTTATTTAATGGCACCCACCTGGTTTTTAATTCCTCTATTAACTCTCGCAACTATAGTAACTGTCATTGCCTCACAAGCCGTAATTTCTGCTACTTTTTCTTTAACTAAACAAGCTGTGTTATTAGGTTTATACCCGCATATTCCGATTAAACAAACATCGGATATAAAACAAGGTCATGTTTATGTACCACAGATAAATTTTACCCTCGCCATAGGTACGATGTTATTAATTGTAATCTTTAAAAGCTCAGATGCACTTGCTCATGCTTATGGTATAGCTGTTAACATTGTTATGCTCTTAACTAGTATATTAGTAACTTATCTTGCAATAAAAAAATGGAAATGGAACCCTTGGTTACTTATATTAATGTTTACATTTTTAAGTCTTATTGATTTAGCTTTTCTCGGTGCAAATATTCATAAATTCAAAACTGGTGGTTGGATTCCAGTAACATTTGCATTATTTTGCGCATTTATTATGTACACATGGCAAAGCGGCACACGATATTTACGTGAAAACTATTATATGAAAAAAGCTGAATTATCAAAAATATTACAACAATTAGATCATGAGAAAATAAATAAACTACTGGGAATAACGAGTATTTTTATAAACGATCCCTATGATAAAAGTGGTGGAGGTTTATTACATCTATTAAATGCTAACAACATTATGCCAGAACACGTACTATTAGTTAATTGTAAAGTTGACAATATCCCTTATGTTAGCTCTATTAAACGCTTTGAAGTAAACTCATTAAACAAAAATATTTGTGAAGTAACGCTACATTATGGATTTATGGATACCATTTCTATTCCGCAAGCATTATATACTGCTAACGATAGAAACATATTACCTTTTCCAGTTGATATTGAAAAATCGAGTTATTTAATTGAAATACCAAATGTTATTGCTTCACATAAAAAGAAGACTTTATATTTTTACTGGCAAGAAAAGATATTTGCATTTTTAATTAGAAACTATTCAGCAAACCTAAACATCGAATTCTATCAACTACCTTTTGATAAAACTATAGCAATTGGCACTTACTATGTAATTTAAAAAATTTATAGTTAGAATTTGTGTACAGCTTATTCCTGTAATCCGCTAGCGCTCCTTACAGGCTACATTAGACGTCCACAGACTAGAACTTAACACTAAGCGTTGTTTGTTTTTAATTTATCAGTTTCGAAAAAAATTCTATTAAACGCCAGCAGGCCTATTAATCATCTTAATCTTGCTGCTGCTCCTCTCCTTACAGTCGCTTTTGACTTAAACATTATCGCCCACTTATGCTTAAGATGCTGTTGGTGACGCCTATAATTTACAGCATTGACTGCACGATGAACGTATCCTACTTCGACAGATTTTTTCTTAAATTCTTTTATTTGTTGTTGTTTATCTACCTTATTTGCAGATAAATCACTAGCCGCCCACAGACTAGAACTTAACGCTAAGGTTATAGCCCCTAATACAACTTTGGACAAACCTCCTAATTTATGCATCATTATCTCCTAATGTGACATATAAAATTACATTCATATATAAAAAGTTAGCACAAATTCATTATTTTGCAATTCGGGATTTTCCTATAAACTATTTAGTACCTAATAAAAAGTTATCAAGTGGCATACATATTACGTGTGGCGATAATCTAAAAGTTTTATCACCAGCATAAATTACAATAATTTCATCAAGATGCAAATCAGCAAGAGCGATTTGCATAGAACGAGTTAACCTTGGGGTTTTTGTATGTTTTATTTCAAATCCAGAGCGTTTTTGTCCAGTTACTATCAGTAAATCAAGTTCGGCTTGATTATGAGTCGCCCAAAAATAGCATTCATCCGCATCAATTTTAAGTTTGCGAATAATTTCCTCTAAAGCAAAACCTTCCCATGATGCGCCAAGCTTCGGATTAACCACCAACTCTTCATAACCATTAATATTTAACAAAGTATGGTAAATACCACTATCCCTTAAAAATATTTTAGGTGTTTTTACCTGACGCTTAGCAATATTTTCATGCCATGGTTGTAAAATTCTAACCATAAAAGTTCCAGCTAAAATATCTAGATATTTTTTAACTGTTGTTCCTGATAAATCTAATGAATTTCCCAATTCAAAAGCGTTAAAAATTTGACCATGATAATGAGCAAGCATCATCCAAAAACGACGTAAATTTTGCGCTGGAATATTAATTCCTAAATTAGGAATATCTTGCTCCAAAAAAGTCTTAATATAATCCTTACGCCATTGCATACTATAATTATCATTTTCAGCAAGAAATGATAGTGGAAATCCTCCCCTCTGCCACAGTTTTGTCAAATCATGCGTTTCTTGACCTGAAAAAGGTGTCATTTCAATATAATGAATACGACCAGCCAAGGTTTCTGAACTTTGACGTATCAGTTCTCTGGAAGCACTACCAAGAATTAAATAACGTTTATTTTTAGATGGCTTATCGACCAAAACACGCAAACATGTAAATAAATTAGGTATTTTTTGAATTTCATCAATAATCACTGTCCCAGCTATTTCATCCAAAGCTAACATTGGATCTTGCAAACGTATTAAGTCCAGTGGATCTTCAAGATCAAAGTAAAAACTCCCAGGATTTTTTATCAAATCGGAGTATTGACGAGCAATCGTAGTTTTCCCACATTGACGCGGACCCAACAGTGCAACAACAGATGCGGTTTTAAATCCTGCTTCTATTTTTTGTATGACATCAACTCTCTCCATATTTATCCATGAAAATCTCAACTTATACTTGAGATTTTCATGGATAAATATCGTTTTGTCAATACAACAGGGACTACGCATGAAAATTGTCTTGACTTTTAAATT
>CAZADN010000009.1:0-25486 GCA_964483895.1 uncultured Legionellaceae bacterium | reverse complement strand
ACATTATCTAGCAAGTCCTCCATGTTATGACATAGTTTTTCAATTTGCTCGAATTTCATCATAGCTGACATGCTTTTTAGAGTCTGTGCATGACGAAAGCATTCATCAATAGCTTGCTTGTCTTCAGGCCTTTTTTCAAGCGTCAGTAATGCTTGACTAATATTGTCTATATGTTCTTTGGCTTCACGAATATAATCGTCGCGGTACTTATCTATATCATTATTATTAGACATATGTCATTCACTTTAGTTTTATGCGAGATAACTTTTCACTTTTTCGGCAACAATTTTAGCTTCAAATGGCTTGATGATATAATCATTAGCTCCAGCGGATTTACATTCTTCAATAATCTGGTCTTGTCCTACCGCAGATATCATAATTACAATAGCATTTTTATTGCGTTCATGAATTTTCTTGAGTACATTAATCCCTTCTAGCGTACCATCCGGCATAATAATGTCTAACAACACTAGGTCTGGTTGTTCACGTGAGTATTCTAGTACGGCACTGGCACCACAATCTGCTTCAATTATGTCATAATCTTTGGTAAGAATATCTTTAAGCATATTGCGAATAAACAAAGAGTCATCCACAATTAATATTTTTTTGCGCATAGTAGTTTCTCCTATTTGGATTTAGTACTTAACGTAGCAAAATCAGTTGCATCAAGCGTGTCGTTACTATCTTGAGATGACATCATTAACTCTTGTTCAGATAGAATTTTCTCAAGGTCAAATATCAGCACTAAGCTGTCTTCACTAGCGACATAGACTCCAGATATATAATTTTTATTAATTTGATGGATTAATTCAGGCGATGTTTTTATAGCAGACTCAGGAACTCGAATAATTTGACTTACTTCATCTACTAATAATCCATAAAGTTCTTTATTATGGCGAATAATTATTATATGTTTAGCTGTTTTATTCGGTTTATCGTCAAATCCAAAGTAACGCGCCAAATCAATTATTAACACCATTTTACTATGCACGTTTGCTATTCCTGCAATAAAACTTGGAGAGTCTGGAATAGGGGTTATGTGTATGTGGTGGATTACTTCTAGTACTTGTGAAATAGGGGCCCCAAAATTTTGCTCTTTTAAATTGGCAATTACCAATTGTATCGTTTTTTCTTCGCTTATTAGTGTTTTTTCTATAAGATTGGTTTTTTTGTCCATTTTAGCCTTCTCTATGAGATTGGTTGTATGGTTTAAATTGATCAGGTTGAGAGCCTAAAATTTCTTTTGCTATGGATGAGTTTTGTTCAGCAATGCTCGATATTGCTTCCATTGCTACGGCAATTTGTTGAGTTACTGAAGATTGATCTTGTACTCCAGTAGATACGCTGCGAATTTTTTCTGACACTGCTTTAATAGCTTCAACAGTTTTTTGTACTTTGGATCCGACATCTTGAATTACATTTCGAATCTCAACTGCGGACTGACGCGAGCCTTCAGAAAGCTTACGTACTTCATCGGCCACAACTGCAAATCCACGTCCAGCATCTCCAGCATGTGCTGCCTCAATTGCGGCATTCAAAGCTAATAAGTTTGTTTGGTCAGAAATATTGGTAATCGTTTCAACGATATCTTTAATTCGCTCTGTAGTTTTACCAGCTTCTTCAGCGTTATTAGCTGTTGTCGCAGCTGTTTCTGAAGCCTCTTGTGCGGCTTTTGACATTTCTTGGAAGGCCCTGACCATGTCGGTTACGGAGCGTGAAATATCTTCGGAACCTTTAGATTGCTCTGTTGCTCCCGTAGCTAACTGACCAGCTAGACTTTGCAGACGCTCTGTGGCACGTTTTGCGAGAGTTACATCGCGAGCAGCAGCAAATACCCCTAGCACATTACCTTTGTCATCACGATAAACAGATGCGTTATACAAAACGTCTGTTAAGAGTCCATCTGTACTTTTAATTGTTAATGCGTAGTCAGTTACGGATCCTTGTTTAAATGCTTGTTGATAACCTGCTTGCGCTTTATAAGGTGCTGTAAAGTAAGTTGAGAAGTCGGTGCCAATTAAGTTGTTACGTGCCACGCCGGTGACGTGAACTGTAGCCTCATTAACGTCAGTAATTTTACCGTCTGGGCTGATTGTTACTAATGGATCTAGTGATGCTTCAATTAATGAGCGGGCATATTGTGAGGCTTTCTTTTGCTCAGTAATATCACGAGCAGCGGCAAATACACCTAAAACTTTGCCTTGTGCGTCTTTATATACCGAGGCGTTGTACAAAACATAGGTAAGTTTATTATCTTTACCTTTAATAGTTAGAGGGTAATCAGTTACAAATCCCTTATCAAATACTTGCTGATATCCAGCTCGAGCTTTATCAGGCTCTGTAAAATAATTTGAGAAATCAGTGCCAATTAATTCTTCACGGCTAGAGCTAGTTATTTTTATAGTAGCTTCATTTACGTCAGTAATTTTACCTTCAGCACTGATGGTTACTAAAGGGTCTAGAGAAGATTCTATCAGTGATCTAGCATAGCGGGCGGATTGTTTTTGGTTGGTAATGTCCCGATCAATTGCAGAGAAGCCAATTAGATTTCCAGCGTCATCGCGTACAGGAGATACTGTGACTGTTACGTCAAGTAAAGAGCCATTTTTACACTTTCTTTTAGTCTCGAAGCGTTCAATGGGCTTGCCGCTACTAATGCTAGAGAGGATATTAGCTAGATCATCTTTGTGATCTTCAGGAATTAATACTTTTTTAGATTTACCGATAATTTCTTCTGCTTTATAGCCAAACATTCTTTCAGCAGAAGGGTTCCAACTGATAATCGTACCATTCATATCCAAACCAATAATACCATCTTCAGTTGATTTAATAATCATTGCTAAAAAATTATTGGTTTTTTCTTCTGACAATTTCTTTTCATATGACAAAGCATTGGTAGATACCTTGGTATTTATTTGATTTTTTTTATTACCGGAGCTTGATTTGTTCTGCTCGGTGGCTTTTTTTCTTCCATTCGTCATCAGTGCATCTCCTTACGCCAAATAAATTTTTTGTTATTACCTATTTCTCACGCCAATTATATTATCATTATTTAAATTCGCATCAAAATGTAATAGATTCTCATTGACTGATTTTAAATAGATTACCAGGCCAAATAAACTATGAATATGTGGTTTACAATCGTCAGATACTTGTATGTCATGTTTTATAATTGGTAAAACACCATACTCCAATTGCACCAAACAGCGAAACATACGATTTCCAGCTTCCGCGACGTAATTTTTTAGCATTTGAAAACCTGCTTGTTTGGTGAGTTTGCCTTTATGACAATCAGATTTCAATAGTTGCATTTTATCAATAAGTGCTAGCATTACATTTAATCCTTCTTCTATTGCAATATGCACACTGCGTAAAACGTTATACTCATCTGTTAACGCTGGAAGTTTTTGGAGTAATAATTCACTATATCCTAATAGAGCGGCTAGTTGATTATTCATATTTTGTGCTAAAGTAATTACAGAATTTGCATGAAGTATTACTTTACGTACGACAGCACCTTTAGCATGTTGATATTTTTTGATGTGTACCTGTATGTATTTTGTGACATCACAAGATTTTAGTGGTTTTTCAAAATAATATCCTTGGCCGAAACGGCATCCCCATTGGCGTAAAAATCCTTCGGCTTCAGGTGATTCTACACCTTCTGCTATAGTTGAAATGCCTAATTGTTTTGCAAGATCAATTACTGCGCGAACTATCTGCATAGAGTTGGTATCTAAAAACATTGATTGAATAAATGTTTTGTCAATTTTAATATAATCTACAGTAAGATAACGCAGGCTTGATAAAGATGAATAGCCAGTGCCAAAATCATCAATTGAAATGCAATAGCCAAGTTTCCTAAGATGTTGCATTTGAGTATTTACCTTGGCAAAATTTTCCATTAATGCCGTTTCAGTAATTTCTAGTTTAATACACTGCTCTGTTAATCCATAAGACTTAACTGTTTTATGAAATGATTCCCCGAAGTTTTTTTGTATTATATCTATAGTTGAAAAGTTTATACTCACTGGCGTCATAATTTGCATGGCTTGCCATTCAGTGATTTGTTTACAGACTAAATGTAGAATACGCTGAGTCAGTTGTAACATAATACCAGCCTTTTCCGCTACCTTAATAAATTCATCTGGAAACAATGATTCTTTCAACTCGCTTGATTGCCAACGAGCTAAAGCTTCAAAACAAACCACTTCTTCAGATTGCAAATCTAATATTGGTTGAAAAACCATAAATATTTCATCTTTTTCAAGAGCCTTACGTAGAGCAGTTTCTACCTTATGAAAACGATTTTGGATTACTGATAGCTCGCTTTCAAAGTGTTCAATACGGTTTCGTCCATTGGATTTAGCAGCATATAGCGCAAAATCTGCATTTTTCATTAAAATATTAAAATCCATATTTTTGCAATCAAATCTTGCAATACCAATGCTTACTGATATGATGATGTTTTGATGTGCGATTGAGTAAGGGTTGCTTAATGTGCACAATAGCCTCTTTGCTATCGCATTAATAGTCTTTATATTAATATTGTCAGTGAGTATTACTGCAAATTCATCTCCACCTAAACGCGCACAAATATCCATCATGCGTAGAGATTTTTGTAAACGACCTGCTATTTCTTTAAGGAGCGCATCACCAACATCATGTCCATAAGTATCATTGACGACTTTAAAATGATCAACATCGATAATGAATGTAAAAAAAGGCTTGTTAAATCTTTTGGCACGTGAAATTTGTCGTAGCATTAATTCATGGAAATACATGCGATTAGGAATCTCTGTTAAAAAATCATATTGCGCTGATTGTTTTAGTTGTTCAGCCTTTTTAAGATTAACATAAGTTGATTTAATGTTGTCAGTTGGAGAATCAATATAACGATTATAGTTTTTTTTAAATCGTTGCAAATCTTTTATGTATTTATAATGCTGCAGCAAACCACTTAAAGTAGTATCTAGAGGCAATAATTCTAGTGTTTGTATGTTAAATTGTGCCAGTAGTCCAGCAAGAAACAATGTATCTACATTTTTATTGTAATCACCAATGAAAACTATGGGGTATAGGGATAAATTCTTTAAAAGAATATTAGTTTGTTTAGTATTAAGTTCGGATGATATAAAAAAAACTAGTGTTTGTTCTGTATCAAAATCTTTAATTTCTTCAAATGAATTTATAGTGGTAATTTTTACCCGACGTTGAATGGTTGCGAATTGCTTCAATAAATCTGAGAGTGAATGTTGTTGGTTGATAATAATTAAGTGCATACAAGTAATTATCCGTTTTTATATGTATACCAAATGTCAATAGATTATTATTAAATTACTCTATAAAATTCAGTGCAGTAGACATTCGTAGTAGATGTCAACAGCTTTTTATAGGATTATAGCATTAAATTAAAAAAATACTGAAAATCAAACGTAAATTATATATAATTCTAGATTTGGCAGATGAAATCTATTGAAGCTAAAATGATTCAATAAATTTGAAAAGTTTACCCATAGAACCTCTACGCATACTATACGTATTGGAGAATACTATGCTAGAAATTAGCAATGAAAGTAAAGTTATAGATGCACAAGTGGAAGTTTTTGCAAAAATTTTTTATGAGACGCAATCGAAAGTAAATCATAAGGCAGTTATTCTTAAAGCTCAATGGATAGACACAATTTTAGGTTCTATGCTTGCAATTTCTGATGATTCACACCTTTATTTATTAGAATTTATACATAGACGCGGGCTTCAAAAAGAAATTGAAAAATTGCGTTCTCGTGGTTATGTGATTACTTTAGGAGACTCTTTGCCTATTGACACAATCAAAAGCGAATTAACTAGTTATTTTAAAGGTCAATTAACAAACTTTACTACTCCATATAAGATCCTAGGAAGTGACTTTCAGCAACAAGTTTGGAAGATTTTATGCAAAATCCCCTATGGTGAGACCAGAAGCTACAAAGCCCAAGCTATTTCATTAAATAAACCAAATTCTTATAGAGCGGTAGCAAATGCTAACGGGGCTAATCAATTAGCAATAATTATTCCATGTCATAGGATTATTGCAAGTGATGGAACCTTGGGCGGATACGGAGGTGGAATAGCAGTAAAGCAATGGCTATTGGATCATGAAAAATTATTTTCTGGTTATGTGGGTTGTGATTATAAATAAAGTAAGATTCACCAGTTGTAGATTAATTGCTTGTCAGTTGCGTTAATTCGTCTAGAATTACATTAAATAGCAATTATTAATCTACCAATATGGATAAATACAATAATAGACAACATGCTGGACTTATCTTGGCGCGTTTGTTAAGACGATATGCGAACAATGTGGATGTTATTATTTTAGCGTTGCCACGTGGCGGGGTGCCTGTGGCTTATGAAGTTGCAAATAAATTATCAGTACCTCTAGATGTATTTATTGTTCGCAAGTTAGGCGTGCCATGGCATGAAGAGTTGGCTATGGGAGCTATAGCTTCTGGTGGAACTATTGTTTTAAATGATAAGCTAGTTCACAGTTTAAATATACAGCAATCAGAGATTGATTCGGTGATAAAAGTAGAGGAGGTAGAGTTATTGCGACGAGAACTAGCTTATAGAGGTAAGCGACCTTTTCCTGATATGTCTGGTAAAACTATCATTTTAGTTGATGATGGTATCGCGACAGGCTCTACTATACAAGTTGCAATTCAAGCATTACGCAAACATCATCCAGCAAAAATCATTGTTGCTGTGCCAGTATCTGCTCATGATGTTTATGATGAAGTTTCGCAACATGTTGATTTGCTGGTTTGTCCTTTGAGACCAGTTAATTTTTGTGCTGTTGGATTGTGGTATAAAGACTTTTCACAAACTACTGATGAAGAAGTGGTTAAATTATTGGGTTGTAAAAAAATTAACTGAACCCGCCGTAAGTGGCTATAATGCCTCCCAAAATTCAGACCAAAAAAATCGACTGAGTTAGTTTTCTACAGTATAATAACTGTAGAAAATAAGGGTAAAAAAATTGGTCTAGACAAATGGGTGCACTTCAGTGATGACTTCTTTTGAGCTAAATGATTCACAAATAAAAACTGTTATTGTTATTGAAGGTAATTGTAGCTCTGGAAAAACATATTTACTTCAAGCTCTTAAAAATAAATTCGGTGAAAAAAATATTATTTTTCAAGACTTAGATGCAATAAATAATATTGTACTTGGTGGAACTCCTTCATCTATAGTTAAGAGAAAACGATACGAGCCTACATATGCAGCTATCAAACAATTAATTAAAAGCGCCAATAATGAGCAACATATCATTGTTATTTCTGGCTTGGCTGTTTGGGAGCGTGTTGATTTGTTTTCAAATTATTCTCTCAAGGATGAATCATGTCATTTAATAAAATATTGGTATCAAGTTGAACCAGTTGAATCACTAATCAGATATATATTTAGATTTACAAAAGCAACAGAGTCTGCCAAGGAAATCATACGTAAATACCTTTATGCGAATATAGAAACTCCATTAAATGACATTAAATTGGATAATATGGACGTAATTCATTTAGAGGAAACAGCAATTGATCAGGAAATTCAACTAGTTAAGAACGTGATAAATAAATATAGATGCAAAGAAAAAGATACTATTGCGACTTTAGCTGTTTCTGGTGTATTACGAAATGGCATTCCAAGAAATAACATAATAAAATTATATGGCTACCTACCAGCTACGCAACAAGAAATAGAACAACATATTTCCGAATTACTTGATAAGACGTATGTTCATAGTGCTAAGTGGGATGTAAAAAATGCAATAGATAATTTACCTGATATTTTTACTGAAAATTACAAAAGAGAACTAACTGATCTAATTTTGTTTGTTTGTGAAAATTACTATTGTGATTACAATATAGTATATTCCTCCTTTGACCTCAATAATTCGAATCCAATATTGATATTTCCACATATTGGATTGAAATATGATTTAATAGCGAAAGATGGTCGTGTGAAATCAATTCAAAAAATAATAGATATGTATAATATATATATTTTATCGATGAATTTTGCAGATTCTCCATGTGCATATAACAAACAGAACAATATTCCTGTACCCATTCATAATTCAAGTCACGGTGTATTGGAAAACAAAACTAATAGCCAATATGAAGACGTGACTTTGGGAAAGGAGTTAATTGAAATTAATAAAAGTCCTGAGGCGCGACAACAAAAACTTATATCGAATAATTTTTCACCTGAATTTTTTGGGTTAAAAAATCAAAGCGGTGATCCAACAGAATTAAATGTAGCACGGCAATTTGAGGTCCGGCCTTCCAATTCACCTTACAGTACATTTAAATTTAAATAGCCAAAAGATCACAAGGAATTGAGATCTTTCTTACAAAACATAAGGACGTGTTATCCATAAATTTATGGTAAAAACTGATTATTAATTATTAATTATTAATTGCTCAGTATTATTTTCATTATTTTCCGTTTGCTGCTTCGCATAAATACGTGCATTAGATCTTGTTGAAAATAGATTTCCTTTTAAAAACGAATCTGATTCTTCTTCTGTTCTATTCCAATCGATGAAATGAATTTCTTGTTGGCCATAAGCTTTAACCAGGCGCTGGGTAATATATAATTCTAATCTTTGCTTTTGTTGATTAGTCAGTTTCGCATTATTATATCTTCCACTCCACAGATAAACTTGCAAATGGTTGGTATGTTGGTAAAGCCAACCAGCGTAGTAGACCCCTCCATCGTAATATTCATTCGGTAGCGCTAGAGATGGATGTCCGTAACGGTCTTGAGGGTTAATGTTTTTAGAGCCAACAAGTTTAGATAAAGGTGTATTGCCTTTGTCACTATACGCGTTTTTAATGCCAATGATTAATTTTAATTCAGTAGTTAATACGAAGATCCTCTTTTCATTGGTTGGGAGTTGCGGTTCACCGATATCTAGTTCGTGGTAAGCGGGATTTTTACCTTTCTCATTTGCATGTTTATATGCAGTATTTACTTTGGGATAATCCTTAAAGAAAAAGCGTAGGCTATATTTATTACTATTCACTAAACATGTCTTACCTAATTGCTCTTCACTTAATCCTATATTGTACTCTTTATGAGCTGTTCCTATTTGTTCTTTTAAGCATGCGGCTAATTTATTTTCTTGTTGTAACATGGTAAGAGTATAAGCTATTTTTTGAGGTTTATTTTGGGTACGTATTACTGTGTTAGTACAGGCTTGAAAAATTTCAATTGGCGTAACTTTTTTGATATTTTGTAATGTTTTTAATCCTATTGCCAAATTAGGAAGATCTCTATGTGCAATAATAAATCGCATTATATCTATTGTGAATAGTTCTCCTAATGCATGTAAGCAATAGAGAAGAGACTTAAAATGTATATGATGAGGTTCTTCTGATAGATACAATTCTCTTTCTATGATAAAAATAACACCGGAATGGAGTAAGTTTACTAGAACATCGAGTACATTATTAAAGTCGTCTTGATCCTCAAAACAAGATTGTAAGCACTTAGTAACAAAATATGGTGATAGTGGTTTAAAAAGTCGTAGCACAGAATTTAATAATTTTACTAATGTTATTTTATCTGTACTATCTAGGATAAATTTTAACTGGTTTGGAGTAATAGTATTTTGCATCACTTGAATGCAGTTATTAATTTCTCTAACCTCTGTGAAACTAGGTTTGTTTTTAATATGCCTAATTAGCATATCCCAAAGGTTTTTATTATCAAATAACCTGCAAATATGCAAAATTGGAAGTATGGAGTCACTGGTTGCCACACTCTCATCAAATAATAACTCCGTTTGAAATTCTATACATGTATTTAATTTCATTAATAAAGAAGAGCTATTTTTTATATTAGTTAAAATAAATATTAATTCTGACCAAGCGGAAATAATACCGTGAGGTAGGTCGTTTTTAATGTGGATTAATGATTCTAAGTCATCGTTAAGAACAGGTAGATTTACATGTTTTGTTATCTCTGAAATTTTTTCAATGTTATATGGGATATCTAATTTGTTTAATAAAAATAAAGTGTGAACGCACGGGTGTGGATATAACTTAGTTATAAGTTTCTTTAATTCAATTAGTGGGATTTGAAGAAAATTATTTTTAGATAAGACAATCAAAATATCAACTACACGCATGGGGTTGTTTAATACTAATTCAATACAAAATTGCGCATTCTCTAATGGGGCTTGTTGTAAGTTATCTTTAATAGTGTTTAATTGATCTAGTGCATTAATTACGAGATTCTGTTGTGGAGATTTTAGAAGTACATACACTTGAATAGGTGTTACAGGTATGTCCAAACTTTCTAAGTGAAATAGAGCTTCATCTATATCTCGATGGTATTTGGTTTTTTTAAATATTTCTAAATAACAGAGCGCATCAGTAAAAGTAAATTGTTGACTAGAAAATACTTTTAAGCGATATAACCTAGCAATACAATAACTTACACCAAATGGATCAGTAGTTGCTTCAAGCACACAAGATATACAAGCGGCAACTATATCTTTTGATAAATGGGCTAGATTAATATTTGATAAATAGAGATTATTTAAGGCCTTTGAAAGTTCATAGAAGTGCTCTTTAGTTAATGGTAATTTATCTAAGTCTAAAAGTTCATGACATTGCTGGCCACATAGATAATGAACGATATCTTTTAACTCTTTTTTGTATTGGTTGTAAACATCAGGATATGTATTAGATATTTCAAGCAGTAAAGAGTGTTCAATTTTAGCTTTCATAGGGGCAATATATGATTAAATAATGGCAGCGAGTATATCATATGGATCTGAAGATTAAAAATATATCACGAAATTTATTTTTTAATAATTATGTAGATAATATAGTGCTTTCTTTCTAATTATCTATAAATTTAAATATTAAAACATCATAGAAAACTCTGTTAGATGTTCTTTTTGTTCACATTGTAAATACTCTTTTAATCTTGTAATTTCTTGCTGATATTCGTCGTTTGTTAAATTTCCTCTAATTAATTCAAATCTTAGATAAACGCAGTAAGTATTCAATACATCAGTTTCACAATAATTACGTATGCCGCTTATATTTTTATTTATATACTCATCAAAAACTTTATTTCCTGACATTCCCATTTTTCCAGGGAAGCCTAACATAGTTGCGATTTCGTCAAGAGGTGCAAAAGCTTTGTTTTGGTAGGCTGCAAGAGTATCCATTAGATCTAAGTGGCGATAATGAAATCTATTTAAATAATTATTCCAGCGAAATGCTTGCTGATTTTCGCCTATTTCCCAATAATTTTCTGCTTTAATACCATGAAGTAAAGAGCGATAATGTAATACTGGTAAGTCAAAACCACTACCATTCCAGCTTACTAATGTTGGCATGTGTTTATCAATACCAGCAAAAAAACGGGTAATTAGTTCTCTCTCATCAGATTGTTCATTACCTAAAGACCAAACTTTTAACTGTGTTTTATTAGCAATGACTAGTGATATTGCAATAACTTTTTGTAGGTAGTGTGGAAGAAAATTATTGCCAGTTTTTTCTCTGCGTAAAGCAAACATTGCATTTGCGACATCTACATCATTTTCTAAACTCGATAAACTATAAAGTTTACGACCTGTCTCTATATCTGGAATAGTTTCTATGTCAAATACTAATACTGTCATGAAAATTCCTAAAATTTTAGGATAGATAATTATGATGGAAAAATCAATGGGTATGTTTTAATCGCGCTACACCAGGTTAAAATATTTGCAATATAGAATTACGATGTTTGCCATCACTTATTGCTCATGTTCCTCATCGAACAGATTTCAGAATAACTACCATCTCTACAAAGAACTATGCCTTCAGGTGTAGTTTTAAGTACGCCGCCTTCCCACATGCAGCATCCTTCAAATTTTTGCATGTCCATTACAGCATGAATTGTTGAGTAGCAAACTGAATAATCGCCATCGTTACATACATAGCGACCGCCAGTGCTATCACTATATCTAATTCCACCTTTTTGCGCACAACATGTATCACATGCATCCGCGTCGCATCCGGCAAATACATTATTAATCGAGAAAAATATAACTAAGAATCCTAATATTATTGTTTTTATCATATATAAGTCCGTTAATATACTTATATCCATATAATAGTATATTTTGTAAAAAGTGCCATAAAAACGAGCTATTTGATTTAATATAATGTCTATTCTATAAGAGTTACTTTATCGTCGTCTAACTGCACAGACTCAATCCTTTGGAATCTTTGTGAGATTTTTTTTGCTGATGTATTTACTTCATTAACATCTTGATGTGCTAAATCAATATGTTTATTAAGCTTATCCATACGCACTTCGAAACGTTTAAAATCTTCAGCTAAAGCTTTTAAATGCTTTTGAATAATATGAATTTGCTTGCGAGTCGCATCGTCTTTAATTACTGCGCGCGCAGTGGTTAATACTGCCATTAAAGTACTTGGTGAGACTAACCACACTTTCATTTTTTGAGATATAGCTATTATATCAGGGTAGTTTGCATGAATTTCTGCAAAAATTGATTCGGCTGGTATAAACATAATTGCACCATCAGCCGTTTCATTTGGAATTATATATTTTTCAGCAATATCTTTTATATGTTTTTGCAAATCCTGCCTAAATTGTTGTTCAAGAACCTTACGATTAAGAACTTCGTTATTGTTATGTAATTTTTGAAATGTTTCTAATGGAAACTTTGCATCTATAACTAAATTACCAGTTGGCTCTGGTAAAAACAAAATACAATCAGCGCGCTTTTGATTGCTTAATGTGTACTGCAAACTATAGTTTGATTGCGGCATAACATTAGAAATTAATGAACTTAATTGTACTTCACCAAATGCTCCACGTGCTTTTTTATCGACTAATATATCTTGCAGACTTACTACATGCTGAGATAATTCCGTGATTTTCTTTTGCGCTTCATCAATTATCGTTAATCTTTTAACAATATCAATAAAAGTTGTTGAGGTTTTTTCAAAGCCTTCAGTTAAACGAGTATTTACTTGTTGACTTAGAGTGTTTAAATGTGTGCGGATCTCGGTTGTTAAAGTCTGTAAGTGTTTTGTTAAGGAATCAGCGTGATTTGTAAAGCTATGAGCAATTTGTTCACGTACATCACGCATATGTCTATGTACAATATCTGTTACTAAATTTTGCGTTGCTATCTGTCCACTTGCAATTTTTTCGGCAATTTTCTGCTGATTACTTATTTGAGACTCATAAATTTCTTTATGGAGTTTTTGAATGGCAGAAGAAAATACGTCTGTAAGACTAATAATTTGCTTTTCAACTTTATTAATTTTTTTAGAAAATTTAATGCTTAACCCAACGGAAATAAATACAGCTAAAACTGTTAGAACATTAAGTAAAGTAGATAAATTGAGTAATTCCAAATTAATTTCCTTGCAATAATTTAAGCAAATGGGTGTAATAATTTTGCTGCCGGGCGTAATATTTTATCAACCAAACTTTGTCTAGCTTGAACTTCTATTTTATACGCATTATATTTTTCAAGATTGGCAATTATATATTCATCACTAGTTTGTAATTTATCGACTAAATTTAAATTTATGGCATCAGCTGCTAACCAGTGCTCGCCAGTTGCTACTTTATCGATATCCAGATGGTTACGATGACTTAAGACATAATCGCGAAATGCTTGATGGATACTTTCAATATCTTCTTGAAACTTTTTTCGACCCTTATCAGTATTTTCGCCAAACATTGTAAGAGTGCGCTTATATTCTCCAGCCGTCATAAGTTCAACATCAATATTATTCTTTTGTAATAAGCGATGAAAGTTAGGCATTTGCGCAACCACGCCAATCGAACCTAAAATAGCAAATGGAGCAGCTATAATTTGCTCCGCAACACAAGCCATTAAATAACCACCACTAGCAGCCACTTTATCGATACATACAGTAAGTTTTAAATTGTTATCGCGTATTCTTTGCAGTTGTGATGCGGCAAGACCATAACCATTAACTGTACCTCCTGGACTTGTAATTCGCACTACAACCTCATCTTGATTTTTAGCAACAGATAAAACCGCCGTAATTTCATCACGTAGACTTTCAACTTGTGAAGCTTTAATATCCCCTTCAAAATCAATTAAAAATAAGCTCGGCTTATCTTTATCAGCTTTATTTGGTTTATTCTTTTTAACCTTTTTTATATTTAATTCTTTTTGAATTTTTTCTTGTAATTCGGAATAATGCTTATTTAAGTGTTTTATACTAACTTTAGGCTTTGGTTTACGGCCAGTAGCTAATATTCCTGCGAATAAAAAAATAATCGCAAACACTATTGTAAACGATTTTACCAAAAACATACCATATTGCGCTAAAAATTCCATCTGTTAATTCTTAAATTTATAATGAGAAAATATGTATGAATTATCCTTGAAAAAAACTTAGAAATCTAGAAAAATTTTTGTTGGACTTTTTAAAAAACATTGTAATAATATGCGCGTTTTATGGCGATTATTAAGGAAGTAATAATGCAGTATCGTATAGGATTAGGCGCGCGTAGATTTTTTACTGGTAACTCTAAAAGCATTTCAAATATAGCTAGCAAATCTTTAACCGTACGTGGCTCTTCAGGTTATAACGAAATAAAAAAGTTTTTTGAAATTAAAAATACGAAAATAGATCCTACTTATCTAAATGTTCAATTTCTTAATTTAACCGAAAAAACTGTAATTGAAAATTATGAAACATCGGCGACTTATAAACGCAACATTGAGTCTAATATCCTAAATATGGTAGCGCTACCTCCAAAAAATAAAGGTCCTAAAGCAAGGTTAGAATATTTAATTAAACTTTTATATAAATATCCACCAATCCCAGTAGTGACAGCACACCCAACTAGGCTATTTACTAATCAGGCTATATACAATCTTTATACTATAGTAAGTTTAGCTTTACAATTAGATGATACGACAAATATTTATGAGTCTTCTGAAATTAGAGAAAAGCTGCATGCCGAATTAACTAATTTAACAAATACTTCTATTATTCAAACTAAAAAACTAACTCCACAACAAGAAGTTGAATATGGGGAGTTTATTTACCGTAAAGCTATTGAATCATTTCCAACTTTTTTTAATCTGTTGGTTAATGCAGCATCTCAAGAATATAAATTAGATAAACAAGAGATTACCGAAGCTTTAGATCCGGTAAGTATTTTTCTATATTCACAACTTAGAAGTTGGAAGGTTGCAGATAGAGATGGTAATGAATCTAAAGATAAACACACCATGGGTGCTGCAATTCCTGAACAACAAATACAAAATTTAAATATTTACATTAGCAAAACTAACGAGATAATTGGTATTATCTCAAAGCTAAAAGATGGTACTTTAGCATCGGATAAAAATGCCGTTTTAAGTATTAATTATGCAATCGCAAGATTAAAAACATCTAATGAATTTTATGAGGAAAGCATTAAATCTATTAAAGATGCAATTTGGTTTGATGAAGAGGGTAGTGATGCCGCGGCAAAAACCTCGATTGATAAGCTTAATTTAGTACTTGAAAAATTGCTTAAAGCTGTACCAAACTGCCAGCGACTTGATATAATAACAAACAAAATTTTATCTCTTATTAATTTAATAAAACTTTGTAAATTCACTGGTGGATATACTCACTATCATCGCCAGACTACACAATTAAATACCAGAGTATTTAATAACATATTTCAAATTTTAGTAGATGACAAAGCTATAAGTGTTATCAATATTCTTCTTGATAAATATGCTTTAAAGAAAACTTTGGAATTATCAATGGATGATAAAATTGAGTGTATTGAATTAGACTCATCATCTGTCGGATATTTTATTAAAATGATTATCCATAAAGTAGATGGTACAGATGCAATCTCGGAGTTATTATTAGATAAAAAATTTATTCGCGATTATGGTAAGTTATCTTTATCCGAAAAAATTACTTTGCAAGAATTAATTAGCAAAGATTCTTATTATTTTGTACGTTTGCGTGCTAATAGACATCAATTTACTCCAGAAACTGAAAAAGAGCTTGGAGTTTTAGATTTTATTTTAAAAAATAAAGATATGTTTCGATATTATATTTTTTCCAATACTGAAAGCAAAAATAATTTTGATGAAGGCTCCATATTGATGCGGTTAGCTCAATTTATTTTTTCGGATAATTTACGTATTGGTGAGATGAATAAATATCCAGTAGATTTTATGTTTTTGCTAGAAAGTCCAAAAGATATAAGAAAAGAAAATCTCGACTCTTTACTAAATGCAATTTTCAACGACAAACATTTACGCACTAAAATATCTCATTCTGGATTTATTTCCGCGGTACTTGGCCCGAGCGATTTAGGCAAAGAGGGTGGTATTTCTACTTATTTAACTTTGTTTTTAGCACAGATGCATATTGAAGAAGCACTTGAAAAATACAAGAAAATTTATCCTGAATTAGCAAATGTACATTTTCTATTTTTATATGGGTTTGGAAGTGATTGGAAACGCTATATTGGCGGAGCTCATATGCAATCTCATGTTACTTTACAAGGTATAGATGCTTATAAAGTAACAGGCGCGCCTTTTGGATTTCTTAATTTTGTGACTAGTGTATCTGGTAGAGAACCAGAGGGGAGTTTGAAGGTGGCGGAATTAAGAAAAATTAGAGATGATTTTCCTAAACTATTTAACCTACTTCTAGATTTAGAGTCGTTTGGAGTAGCCAATTTTGAAGAATTTATCAATCAACCCGCGCTTCCAGCTCTAGTTGCTAGTTTAAGTTGTGATGATGTAGAAGATGCAGCTAATTGTAGTTCCAGAAAAAAAACTAAAATTGCTGGTGGAAATACTGATTTCAAAAAACTTCGCGCTATTGGCGTTGTAAATGTTTTTATTTATATGTTACTACACTTTGATATTTTTATGGGGATGCGCGGTTGGGATGTTTTTACAGCGGATAATAATAAGGATTTGCATGATTTATATTCTAAGTCTTCAATAATACGTGATATTGTTGAAAAGGGATTATATGCAATTGCAATAAGCGATATTAATCGTGCTTGGAAGTTAATTAATCAAGGTAAATTACCTTATCGGTCTGAAATTATACGGCTGAATAATCTATATCTTGCGAAATCTCCAGATGAAAGGACTATTTTTGAAGTAATGGCATATATACACATTTCCGCGGAAATAGTTTTACGTAAGCTAATGCTGTTTGCGCCACCTGCAAAACATGTTGAAATTCAAAGTTACTTAGAAAACAACCCGCATGTTTCAGTAGAAACTCAAGCAATTGATTTATTAAAAATTGTTGATGGTCAATTTCACTACCTTGCGGTTGATATCAGATTAAATAAAATCGAAGCAATAGAGCTTTCTAGACTTATAAACTACTATTTATCAGAAAAAAATGAAAACACAAAAATGTTAGTTGCTGCAGGAATAAGGGGCGGGTGCGGTAGTTTATTTGCAGGACGAAATGTGTTTAAAAATCGAAGTGCTAATATAGAAAAAACTCAAGAAAACCAGGAGCTGTCACCCACTGAACCGCGACTTAGATAACATTAAATTGTAGCCAAGCAGCCTTTGCTTTCTAGCCAAATTTTTCTATCCGCTGCTCTTTTCTTAGAGAGCAGCATATTCATCATAGCAAAAGTTTCTGGCTCATCTTCTAGGGTTAACTGTATAAGACGTCTAGTATTTGGATCCATTGTTGTTTCACGTAACTGGAGTGGATTCATCTCGCCAAGACCTTTAAATCTTTGTACATTTAATTTAGCTTTAGATGTTTTACTTAATTGATTGATGATTTTATCCTTTTCTGCCTCATCTAAAGCATAAAAAACTTCTTTACCGGCATCTATTCTAAATAATGGTGGCATAGCGACAAATATATGTCCCGCAGATACTAATGGTTTAAAATGCTTTAAGAATAGTGCGCAGATTAAAGTTGCGATATGTGCGCCATCTGAATCAGCATCAGCTAAAATACAAATTTTTCCATATCTAAGACCGCCTAAATCATCGGAACCTGGATCAATACCTATCGCAACAGAAATATCATGAATTTCTTGTGAAGCTAAAACTTGATTGGACTCTATTTCCCATGAGTTTAAAATTTTCCCACGCAAAGGTAAAATAGCTTGAAAGTCTTTATTTCTAGCTTGTTTTGCCGAGCCTCCAGCTGAGTCACCTTCTACTAAAAACAGTTCAGCCTGATTTAAATCTTGTTGAAGACAATCAGCAAGTTTACCTGGTAGGGCAGGGCCTTGATGAACTTTTTTACGCTCTACTTGCTTAGCTTGCTTTAATCTTTTTTGGGCGCGTTCTATTGCGACTTGCGCAATTAATTCGCCTTGAGAGCGATGTTGATTTAACCAAATTGCAAACGCATCTTTAACAATGTTACCAACAAAAGCTGATATTTGCCTTGAGCTTAAACGTTCTTTTGTTTGACCTGCAAACTGTGGGTCTTTCATTTTAACCGAGAGTACGTATTGGCAAGTATCCCATACATCATCAGAAGTTAATTTTATTCCACGTGGCAATAAGTTACGTAGTTCACAAAAATCATTTAATGCATCAAATAGGCCTGATTTTAAGCCATTTACATGCGTGCCACCTTGTAAAGTTGGAATAAGATTTACATAACTTTCAGTAATACTTGTATTAGCATTGACAGTAGGAGTCCATACTAAAGCCCAGTCTAGAGTTGCCTCTTTACTTGCGTATGTGCCAGTAAAAGGTGATTCTGGTAAAAAATCTAAGGGTAATGATTGAGTTAAATAATCAATTAATCCATTTACATAAGACCAAGAAAAAGTTTCATTAGTTATTTTATTAACTAAAGTCATTTTAAGATTAGGACATAAAACAGCTTTAGCACGTAATAGGTGGGTTAGATGTTTTATAGAAATTCTCGTGGTATCAAAATAATCGGGATTTGGTAGAAATTTAATTGTCGTACCGGTATCACGCTTACGGCAAGTGCCGATTTCTGTGAGTTCGGAAATTTTAGCGCCATTTGCAAAAGCCATTTGATAAATAATACCATTGCGTTTAATTGTAACAATTAAATGATTAGATAACGCATTTACAACTGAAACACCAACTCCATGCAAACCACCGGAAAAACTATAGTTTTTATCAGAAAACTTACCGCCAGCATGGAGTTTTGTCATAATAACTTCAACTCCAGAAAGGCCTTCTTGTGGATGAATATCAACAGGCATACCACGCCCATTATCAATTACTTCAATATAATTATCAGCATGTAGTATTACTTCAACATTATCCGCAAATCCAGCCAAAACCTCATCAACGCTATTATCAATTACTTCTTGCGCTAAATGATTTGGTCGTGAAGTATCAGTGTACATTCCTGGGCGACGTTGCACAGGCTCAAGCCCACTTAATACTTCAATTGCTTCCGATGTATATTCTTCAGTCATAAAACCACGTGTAAGTTATTTAATTAAACAATGATAATATTAGATGAGATTAACTGCAAGTTGTTACAAAACCTCAAATACCATTCAGAAAACACTAGGATATAACAATACCATCCATTTTGCAACAATGCGGACAAATAGTCTATAATTTATACATGACACATAGTATATTTATGAATCATGCCAAAAATTAAAAGATCTTCACAAGCTATAAAGGTTAAAAGTGAGTCATCTTTATTTCGGGATATAATAGATACTCATGAAAAAATAAATAGTTATCTCGATAAAGATCCGTCAATTGATAAATATGGAGAAGGCAAAAGACTTATTTCAGGTGAACCGCCTATAATCAGCGCTTTAATAGCAAAGAAAAAAGAGTCAAGAGTTAATAAAAATGAAACTTTTAACTGCTTTGTAATTGATAGAGAAAATGAATGTTCTTCAGGTAATGATGAGTTAGTCGAGTTTATAAATAAGTTGTCTCAAAATATTCAAACTCTTCCTGACCCTACTAGATTTCAGCTTAATGTCTTTGATAGCGGTCATTGGTATCCAATTGATCTTTATATAAAAAATGGACAAGTTTCTTCATTTATTTTTGATGCAGCAGGCAATTACAAATTCGAATCAGCCTTAACTTTATTAAAGAATAAATTTCCAAATGGCAGTCATTACTCATTTCAAGTTGAAGTTTCTATAAAAGAAAGCTCTATGAAAAAGAAGCCTAATGATATACAGGATGAAGATCTTAATATATCCACAGTACAAAAAAGTGGCTATGGTTGCCGGGTATTTAGCGCTTATCATGCGTTTAATATGTCTAAATCAGATCCAGATGAATTATATACTTCTTTACAAGCATCAGAAGCGAAAAAAATAAGACAAATACCTGATGAGGTATTTATAAACACAAATAAAATAAATAATGCATATAAAGAAGTAGATGCGCCTGCGCATACTATCACCTTACGCTCCATACAACCAAATCAAAATTTAGTTAGATTATTAAGACCGACACAATCATATACTCAATTAAATGAACTTTCTGATGAAGTTAAAAATACTAAAATCGCAAGGCAAAGTGGAGATATAAGTTTAAAAGAATATACTGATAGTAAAGCTGAAAAAGATAGTTCTAACCGTCGAATAAACGCGACTTTGTTAAATAAAAGTCAAGGTTATAGAGCAAAGGTAATGGAATTCAAAGAGCAAAACTTAGAGCAAGATATAAATATAATTATGTCGCAAAGAGCTGGTTTTGCGTATTTAGATAATCCAAGTTTATTTACATTGGATGATTTATTATCGAAAGGCGATAAAGATAATGTTTTAAATATCGCATACGATTTTTTTAATAATTATTATACGCAACTTCCTAAAAATACAGATAAGAGTTTTTTAGGCATTAGCTTTGACGCTAAAAACTTAGATTTATCATACCAAACTCTAGAACATTTAAGTAATCTAATTAAAAAGTACGAAAATGATGAAATAGATAAAGGCACTTTTGTAACAAGTTTTATGGCTAATGTTTGTGAACTACAAGAATCTTTGAAGAATAATCATAGCGTTAGAACTATTAAAGTATTAAACAACGTAATAGATAATATAATTGTATCACAAAAACCGGATACTCCTAAATTTAGCATTTAAACCGGGTGCGATTTTTCTGCGGTTATTTGATAAACTAGATACCGTTCGGCCTGAGGAGGAAGCGTAATCTTCCGTCTCGAAGGCTTTACCTGGATAGATAGCCTTCGAGACGCTGCTTCGCAGCTCCTCAGTCCGAACGGATAACCGCAGAAAAAATCATACTCATTTAAATCTGCTTAGAAGTTGCTTTTATATGTGGAAATTTATCCGCATAATTCAATGGGCGTTTACTAAGTTCAATAGCACTATTCATGGCTATGCGCATAAAAATAGTTGAAAGTTCTAGGTTATTAAAATTAGTAGTTGGCAACCCTTTGTCGCAATTATCAGTAATGCTTTTATCAAGCGGTATTTGTCCAAGAAGTTTACAATCGCCGCTTACTGCTAATTGTTTAGCGCCATCTACACCAAAAGTATTTTCTACATGACCACAATTACTGCAAATATGTTGCGACATATTTTCAATTATACCAATTGTAAAAATTCCTGTTTTATTAAACATATCCAGAGCTTTTTTGGCATCTAAAGTTGCAACTTGTTGTGGAGTTGTAACTATAATTGCACCAGCGAGTGGAATTTTTTGAATAAGACTTAATTGAATATCACCAGTACCTGGTGGTAAATCAAGAATTAAATAATCCAAATTATCCCAATGAGTAATATCTAACATTTGAATTAAAGATTTTGCAAGCATTGGCCCACGCCAAATAAGAGGCGAATCATCTTTGGTTAAATAACCAATCGACATTGCTTGTATACCATGCGCAACTATTGGTAAGTATTTTTCATCTTTAATAATAATTGGCTCAACTGCACCCAACATTAAAGGAACACTAGGACCATAAATATCAGCATCTAAAATACCAACATTTGCACCAGCTTTTGCAAGCGCAGTTGCAAGATTTACTGCAACTGTAGATTTACCAACTCCGCCTTTACCTGAGGCAACCGCAATAACATTTTTAACTGAATGTAATCCTTTACCAGGTAATTGCGTACGATGAGCTTTAATATTTTGTTCAATTGTTATATTAAACGTATGGCATGGTAAATTGGTATATAATGATTCTTTAATACTTTTTAGTAAAGAATCTTGAATATATTTACCTGGGAAAGTTAACTCAAGATATACTTCAATTTCATCTTTTGCAATTAAAACTTGTGGTCTAATGCCCATTTCAGAAATTGTTAACCCTAAAGATGGCTCATATACCGCAGAAATAATTTCAATAACTTGCGCATCTTTCATTCAAGCTCCTCACAATTTTTTAGTTCTTCAAGAAAATAATTACCATATTTTTGCAGTTTATGCTGTCCAACTCCAGAAATATTTAACAATTGTTGTAAATTTTTTGGTTTTACTTCCGACATATCTTGTAAAGTTGCATCACTAAAAATCATAAATGAAGGTTTATTTTCTTCTTCAGCTAATCGTTTACGCAATATTCGTAATTTTTCAAACAAAGGATTTTTAATAATCTCGGGTTTATTGCGCTTGGTTTTAGCCGGTTTATCTAGGTTTTCTGCCATTAATGTTAAATATACTGACTCTTCACCCTTTAAAACTGGTAAGGCCGATTTAGATAATTTAATGACATTATAATGATCCATATCCTGAAAACAATAGCCTTTATGCAGAAGCTGCCAGCCAAGACTTCGCCAGTAATTATTAGATTTGTCTTTACCGATAGAGTAAGTAGAAAGCTTATCATGCGCAAATCGCTTAATCTTCTCTGCATCGCTCCCACGTAAAACATCAATGATATGATTCATTCCATAATTTTGATTTAATCGATAAATACAAGATAAAAACTTTTGTGCATCAATTGTAGCATCTTGAGTGGTTGGCGGGTTATCACAAATATCACAATAACCACAAGACTTTTCTAAAACCTCATCAAAATACTTAAGTAAAACTTGACGTCGACAATGCGTACTTTCAGCAAAAGCTAGCATGTGATTTAATTTATTATGTTCTATTCGTTGTTGCATATCATTACTGATATCATCAATAAAACTCCGAAGTCTTGCGCTATCAGCTGGACTATATAATAGTAAAGCCCTAGCAGGTAATCCATCTCGCCCAGCACGGCCAGTTTCTTGATAGTAACCTTCGATATTTTTCGGTAAATCATAATGAATTACAAAACGCACGTTAGATTTATCAATCCCCATGCCAAAAGCAATTGTTGCAATTACGATGTTTATTTCATCAAAACGAAATTGCTCTTGAACTTCACGGCGCTCTTTATAGGCAAGGCCTGCGTGATAGGCTTTAACTTTGTATTTTAGATTTAGTAATTTCGCGGTTAACTCTTCAACGCCACGCCTTGTCCCACAATAAATTATTCCTGATTGATTATTAAATCCTTGTAAAAAATTATCTATTTGCTTCAATGGATTTGACTTGGCAACCACCTGGTAATAAATATTAGGGCGATTAAAAGATGCAACATATTGCTTTGGTTTAAATCCGAGTTTCTTTACAATATCTTTTTGTGTTTGTAAATCCGCAGTTGCGGTTAATGCAATAATAGGAACATCTGGGAAAAGGGATTTTAATTTACCTAATGCTGCATATTCAGGTCTAAAATCATGCCCCCATTGGGATATGCAATGGGCTTCATCAATTGCAAATAAAGCAATTTTACATTCTTGTAATCTATCTAAGAAATTTTGCGTTAAAATTCTTTCTGGAGCAATATATAAAAGATCAAGTTCATTATTATGTAATTTAGCTAATACTTGGCGTGCTTCTGATGATTTTAATGAGGAATTATAATAACTTGCTCGAACCCCAAGCAAAGTCAAGGCTGCTACTTGGTCTTCCATTAAAGCAATCAATGGAGAAATTACAATGCCAATACCATCTCTGATTAAAGAGGGTATTTGATAACATAAAGATTTACCACCTCCTGTTGGCATTAATACAAACAAATCTTGATTATTAATTAGATCGGTTATAATTTCTTCCTGCGGATAGCGAAATTTGTCAAAACCATAATAATTTTTTAAAATCTGATGCGGCGATGTGGTTGGTATTTTGCTATTCATTGTTATGTCCATTATTGATTACGAGCTGCAACACTAATTACAGAGCCACTGTTCAGTAATTTTAATTTGCAAACTTCCTAATAGAATGATATTAATATTTGCGAAGTATAATCATAGAAGGACAGATTATGCAATTTGAATTAACATCAGAACAAAATGCATTTCAGAATATGGCTGCTGAATTCGCTCGTCATAAACTTGCGCCATTTGCTAGAGAATGGGATGAAAATTCCTTTTTTCCACGCGATACATTCAAGCAAGCTGCGGCTTTAGGTATGGCTGGAATAGTTGCTAAAAGTGATATAGGTGGTAGTGAACTTACACGTCTAGAAGCAGCACTTATTTTTGAACAATTAGCTGCTGGTTGTATAAGCACTAGTGCTTATCTATCAATTCATAATATGGTTACTAACTTAATTGATAAATATGCAGATCCAGAGTTGCGCGCTAAGTTTGGACCAAAGCTTACTTCTATGGAATTATTTGCAAGCTATTGTCTAACTGAGCCACAATCTGGGTCTGACGCTGCTTCATTAAAAAGTAGGGCGGTTTTAGATGGTGATTATTATGTGCTAAATGGTTCTAAGTCATTTATATCTGGTGGTAGCGCAAGTGATGTTTATTTATGTATGGTTAGGACTTCTGATGATTTACATAATGGTATAACTTGCCTGTTAATTGAAAAAGATACACCAGGATTAAGCTTTGGTAAACTAGAAAAGAAGATGGGATGGCGTAGCCAACCTACGGCAATGGTGTTTTTTGAAAATTGTCGAGTTCCAGTCAGCAATCGTGTTGGCAAAGAAGGAATGGGTTTTAAATTTGCATTAAATGCCTTAAATGGTGGGCGAATAAATATAGCTGCTTGTTCATTAGGCGGTGCAATGCAATGTTTGCGTCTTACGCAAAGATACATGCATGAGCGCAAACAATTTAATAGAGAACTCACGCAAATTCAAGCATTACGTTTTTACTTTGCTGATATGTATACAGAATTTGAGGCTGCAAGATTAATGGTATATCGTGCGGCTAGTGCTTTAGATAATAATTATCAAGACGCGCCTATGTATTGCGCAATGGCAAAACGCATGGCGACTGATATAGCCTTTAAGATTTGTGATAAAGCCATGCAAATTCATGGTGGCTATGGGTATTTAGCTGATTATGAGATAGAAAGAATTTTTAGAGATTTGCGCGTACACCAAATCTTAGAAGGCACGAATGAAATCATGCGCTTGATAATTGCGAAGGCCACTTTGGATAAAGAATATTCTATTGAGTAGGAATTTAT
>CAZADN010000008.1:0-25800 GCA_964483895.1 uncultured Legionellaceae bacterium | reverse complement strand
GTTTCTTTACGATAAACCACTCTATAATAACTCACCCGCAAGCGTCTATGCCCCTTCTAACTATATCTCAACGGCTTACCAAACCCAATTGGGTCAACCATTAAACGCTCTTCAATGGCTTTCTTTATTAATTTTTTAGCAGTGGAAGATAAACTACTTATATCATTATCAACTACTGACTCTAAATAGTCGATTTTATATAATTTACTTCCATGCATCTTCATGCTTCACTTTTCTAGATTCAGAATTATCACGATCCTCAGCTATAGCCGAAAGAACCATATCTTCTCGCCGTTCTAAAGCGTCCATAATAAGTTCTTTTGCCAAACTAGAGACAGATTTATTTTCCTGATCAGCAAGATAAGAAAGTAAACCTGCTGTAGACTCTTCAAAAGTAATATTTATACGAGGGTTCTTAGTTGGCATAACAATCCAATATTAAAGCTACTTACATATAGTGTATCACTTTTACATCACCTGTCAACAACCATCCATTTATAAATCACTCCTTGCGCTGCAATTCCTGAAACGTAAAACTATCAACGGCAATTACATTTTGACGTGCTTCTTCAGATTCTAATAATAATTTATATTCCTTATCATTTATAATTTTAAGGGTCTTGGCGTCATGTATTTGTGCAATAAAAGTCAATGATTTGATCTTCCCTTCTTTCAAAGCGTGGTGCACTTTCTTCTCTAAATCTTGCACTTGCACGACCTTTTTAAATGCCGCTTCAACTTTGCCAACAGGACAAACATCTATATCTTCAGCAAAAACATTATGCGTTAGACGTTCACGCATTTTAGATGGGGTTGATAATAATTTAGCAAGTTGCTTACCTAAATTATCAGAAGGTTTTTTTCTGATTCTACCATATGGAATATAAATAAAGCGGAATACCCAACGTAGCCAACGAATTGGAAAATTAACAATAATTTCGTAAAGAGCATCTTCACATTTAAAGAATAGTTTTTCTGCACACCATTTTACAACTGGTAAATCATCATCAGGGCATCCGTCTTCATGAAAGCGTTTTAACACCGCACTAACTTGATATAAATAACTTAAAATATCCCCAAAGCGCGACGAAAGTTTTTCTTTACGCTTCAATTCACCACCTAAAAGCATCATCGCCAAATCCGAAAATGAAGCTAAAATTACACTATACATCCTAACTAGCTGATAAAATCTACCTAAAGAATCATTCGAATATTTTAAGGTTCTACCATCTGTAAAAGTAAATAATATGCTATTAAATAAATTAGCAATAGCGAACCTAAAATGCCCGCAAAAAGCCTTATCAAACTTAGTTAAGTCATTATTACGTAGAGCTTCCATTTCAGAAAAAATATAAGGATGACAACGTATCACCCCCTGACCAAAAATAATTAAACTTCTAGATAGTATATTTGCTCCTTCAACGGTAATGCTAATTGGACAACTTTCAAAAGCACGCCCTAAATAATTATTTGGTCCTAAGCATATACCTTTACCACCATGAATATCCATAGCATCACAAGCAATTTGCCTGGATAATTCTGTTGTATGATATTTTACAATTGCACTAGCAACCGGAGGTTTTGCTCCTTCATCAATATATGCAGCTATTCGCGTTAACATTGCATTTATAATGTACGTATTACCAGCAATTCTTGCAAGAGGTTCTTCTATACCTTCAAAATTAGCAATAGATTGATGAAATTGCGTTCTAATTCGCGCATAAGCACCGCTTGTAAGAGCTGCGGCTTTTGCTGAACCACAGGCGCCTGATGGTAATGAAATAGCACGACCAGCGCTTAAACATTCCATTAACATACGCCATCCATGCCCTACCATTTCCTTACCACCAATCAAACAATCTAACGATACAAAAACATCCGTACCCTGAGTTGGGCCATTCATAAAAGCTGAATTTAAAGGAAAATGCCTTCTGCCTCTTATTACACCTTGCGTATCTGCGGGAATTAACGCACAAGAGATACCAAGATCTTCCCCTTTACCCAAAATATTATCCGGATCAAACATCCGAAAAGCTAAGCCTATAATAGTTGCAACTGGACATAAAGTTATATAACGTTTATCCCAGGTTAAACTCATCCCTAAAACTTTCTCACCATTAATGGTTTTATAACAAACAACCCCTGTATCTGGGATAGAAGCGGCATCAGAACCTGCATTTGGACCGGTCAAGGCAAAACAAGGAATTTCCTCACCCTTTGCCAAACGTGGCAAATAATATTCTTTTTGTTCTTTTGTACCATAATTTAACAAAAGTTCTGCAGGGCCAAGTGAATTTGGAACAGACACAGTAGTTGCAGCAGTAATTGAGCAGCTATATAACTTAACTAACACCATCATTTGTGCAGTTGTTGAAAACTCTAATCCACCATATTTTTTAGGAATAATCATCCCCAGAAAACCATTTTTTTTAATAAATTCCCAAGCTTCCTTTGGTAAATCTACATTTTTATGAGTAACCTCCCAATCATCGAGCATTCTACATAACTCATTAACCGGACCATCTAAAAACCTTTGCTCACGTGCGCTAATTTTCCCTGGTTTTGCAGCAAATAATCTCGCAAAATCAGGTTCACCACTAAATAATTCTGCCTCCCAGCTTACGGTACCTGCTTCCAAAGCCTCACGTTCTGTGGTTGACATTTTAGGTACAAATTTACTAACTATTTTAAAAATCAAGCCAGACACTAGCCACTTACGCAGCGGTTGCACAGCAAGCAAAACCAATACTATTAAAAAACCACTAAAAAAGGCATTAACAAAAAACGCTGCAAAATTATACTTTAACAGTAGGATTGTAAAAATTGAGTAACTTAGCAACCATACATAAATGGAGGCTTTTTTAGAAACTAAAACACATGAATAAAGAAATATCATCCATACAAATAAACTTGCTAACATAGCACGGCTCCTAATAATGCACTAAATGTTTACTATCTCTTTTAACTGATAAAACCCCATAAGAAAAGTACATAAAACTAATTACAATACACAAAAAAGTTAACTTAGGTGAGTAAATGTCGAAAGTCTTCAAACATAAATATATACCAACACCTATACTCGTAGCTATCACTGCTACCCTACTAGACTGTTTATAAGTTAACTTATGTTTAAATATAGCATACGCAACAACTTGCCCCATTATTGAGAAAGCTAGCAATACCGTAATAAGCATACCAAAAAGTCCTGCAACCATTACTGGATAAACAAAAATCAAAAAGTAATTTTTGATTTTCATAAATCCTGCCTCTTCAATAAAAGATTTACCTTCAAATACTTCATATTCAATATCTCGTAGATTTTGAATTTCAACTTCTTGCTTATTATAAAAACTAGCATTTTTTAAATCATTTTTAAGAAATAATAATTTAGGAAACCGGAAATACATTTTCCTGCTATTTACCAATAACAATAAATCTGGGTAATCGTCATTTATCTCATTAATAACCCCAGTGGTATCAATAATAACCACTATTTTACCTAAATGATTTTTTATAAAATATGGCATCTTCTTAGAAAATTGTACCCTTCCATTTTCAACTGAAAACTTTGGAACCAAATATATAGGTTCTAATAAATTATCTTTAATTTCCGTATTCATACTAATTGTGTATTTAGTCGCAAGAGGAATACAAACAATGATTAAAAAAAACAAAAGATACTTTATCCCTAATCCACGCCAACGCTTAACCACATCAATATACAGCTTACTTGAGTAGAAGGATAAAAATAATGCCTGCCAGTATTTATATATTGGTGAATCTATTTTCCCCAACTTTTGATTACGTCGCAACATATTGATTCCATATTCCTCTATAATTATCTATAATCCTAGAAGACTATATCATACACATAAGATACTAAGTAATGCGAGTATTTAATAATCTTAATCGTTTGTATATATAACAAAGAATCTTAATTCGGAGTTTTTATGAGTATTAGCGTTGATACTTTACAAGCAACAGCAAAATTAGCATATATTGAATTAGATGATGAAATTAAAACAATACAAGATAAGCTATCATCTATCATGAAATCAGTGCAGACATTACAAGCAGTAAATACAACAAACGTAACTGCCTTTCAACACATTCATTTTACCCATCAAACCATGCGAGAAGATATTGTTAATTGCGATAACAATAGAGATACATTAGAAAATTTAGCCCCTAAATTCAATAAAGATGCTTATCAAATTCCGATCGTGATAAATAATACAGGTAAGTAAGCCATGCATAAATTAACGATTATTGAACAAATTTCTGCTCTTCGCACAAAAAAGTTTTCAAGTGTTGAGTTAGTTAACCATTATATACAGCGAATTGACCAACAAAAAGATTTAAATGCTTTTATAAGCCTTAATCCTGATTTTGCACTAACAATGGCTAAAAAATCCGACAAATTACTTGCAACAGGAAAATCGCCAATACTTTGTGGCATACCTATGGCACACAAAGACATGTTTTGCACCGAAAATTTACCAACAACTTGTGGTTCTAAAATACTCAAAAATTTTATTGCGCCTTACAATGCAACCATTGTAGAAAGATTAAATGAAAATCATGCTATAACACTTGGAAAAACAAATTTAGACGAATTTGGTATGGGCTCAAGCGGTGAAAATAGTTACTATGGACCAGCCTTAAATCCATGGAATAAAAACCATGTTCCTGGCGGTTCATCCAGCGGTTCTGCTGCTGCAGTTGCTGCAAGAATAATACCTTTTGCAACTACAACCGACACCGGTGGTTCAGGCAGACAACCAGCATCATTTTGTAATCTAAGCAATATTAAAACAACCTATGGATTAACATCTAGAAATGGACAAGTCGCTTATGCATCTAGTTTTGATCAAGCTGGAGCTTTAACTACTAATATCCCTGATTTGGCCCTTATTACTCAAATAATTGCGGGCTTCGATAATAAAGACAGTACCACGATTAATAAACCACTTCCTAACTTTTCGGAATTTCTTGAAACACCAATAACAGCCATAAAAATTGGACTACCAGTTTCTTTACTTGAGTCAAATGTTGACACTTCAGTAAAAAAAGTAGTTTTAGAAACTGCAAAAGCTTTTGAGCATTTAGGTGCAAAAATAATTGAAATAGATTTGAATCTTATTCATACTTGGCTTCCATGTTATGGAATTATTGCTTGCGCTGAAGCTTCAGCTAATTTAGCTAGATATGATGGTATACGCTTTGGACTACAAGCACCTAATGTGCAAAATATAGAAGAGTTAATCACTAAATCACGCACTGAAGGATTTGGCCAAGAAGTAAAGAAACGCATCCTAACTGGGACTTTTGTCTTATCAAATAGCCAATATGAGCAATCGTATCTACAGGCACAAAAAGTTCGACAATTAATTACCAATGAATTAACTGAAAAATTACAAACAGTTCAATCAATTTTAATGCCAACCACTCCTAGTGAGGCATTTAAGTTGGGTGAGTCTAAAATCAACTCTTTAAAATATCAACTTGGAGATATGTTTACAGTATGCGCTAATTTATCTGGATTACCAGCAATTGCCTTCCCTGCTGGTTTTGGAAACAATAACCTACCAATTGGTGTCCAGCTATTAGGAAATTATTTATCTGAGCCGCAACTTTTTCAATTAGCAAATGCATTTCAGAAAAATACCCACTGGCACACAAAATTTCCGGATTTAGGAGAATCAGAATGAATTGGCAAACAGATATTGGCATAGAAATTCATGTACAATTAAATACGTTATCTAAGTTATTCTCTGGCTCTAGCACAAAATTTGGTGCAAGCCCAAATACTAATACAAGTTATATTGATGCAGGATTTCCAGGTACTTTACCCGTTCTTAATAGCGAAGCCGTAACTAAAGCTATAACCTTTGCAATTGCAACTTCTGCAGATATTAATAATAATTCATATTTTGAAAGGAAAAACTATTTCTACCCTGATTTGCCTAAAGGGTACCAAATAACACAAAATAGTCGTCCGATAATTAGCAATGGCCAAATAAATATTGTTTTCGCAGATAAAACTACCAAATCCATCAAAATTCATCATGCTCATTTAGAAGAAGATGCAGGCAAACTAATTCATGACCCCCAAACAGCTAGCACTTACGTAGATTTAAATCGGGCTGGCAATCCACTATTAGAAATAGTTACGACCCCATGTTTAAATTCTGCTGAAGAAACAGTAATATTTTTAAAAGAAATTCATAATTTAGTTAGATTTATAAATATATGTGACGGCAACATGCAAGAAGGTTCTTTTCGCTGCGATATAAATATATCCGTGCGCCCAAAAGAACAAACTACTTTTGGTACTAAAACAGAAATTAAAAATTTAAACTCCTTTAAATTCATTGAAAAAGCAATAAACTTCGAAATTCAAAGACAAAAAAATCTGCTTACAAATAATCAAAAAGTTCAGCAAGAAACTAGACTTTATTGCCCTGATACCAATAAAACCATCCCCATGCGCACCAAAGAAACAGCCGCAGATTATCGCTATTTTACTGAACCAGATCTTTTACCTATCGAAATAAGTGAAATTATGGTTCAACAAATTAAAAATAACATGCCAAAGCTTCCACAACAAATCGCAAAAGAACTTGAAAAAGCACAAGTTAATGAAGATAGTATTGGTTTTGTTTTAAATTCCGCTGAAACATATAACTTTTATCAAGATACAATAAATCTAACTAAAGCGGGCCCGCAACAAGTGATAAATTGGTTGAAAGGTCCGTATACAGAAATATTAAATGCACACAAACTAACATTTGCTAACCCACCTGTTTCATCTAAAGATTTAGCATTATTATTAGATAAAATTACACTTAAAGAAATATCTAATCAAACTGCTAAAACTATTTTCTCTAAACTTATTGATAACAACTCGCCTTTAGCCGATATTTTAAAAGAATATGCCTCAGCATCTAAAAACCCAAACATCGACTTAAATAAGATAATTAAAGAAATATTAGATGCAAATCCCGAGCAAGTATCACAATATAAAGCTGGAAAAGAAAAGGTTCTAGCATTTTTCATAGGTCAAGCCATGAAATGTACTAAAGGACAAGCAGAGGCTCAAGAAATTACAAAAATTATTAAAGCCCAGTTAAGCTAAAATATGCTGCTTTCTAAATCAAACAAATTCTAATTACTCCGGCAATCGCAAATGGCACAAAAAATCCGGCCAATAAGGAGATTGCCAGTAACATAGCCAACATTCCAGAAACTGGTTCATGGATAATAGTCGCGCGTATTATCGAGCTTCCAACAATAAGAATTGGAATATTTAATGGTAAAACTATTAACCCCATAATCAAGGTCTTTTGTTTAATACCAACTGCAAACGCCTCTGCAAGTGCACAAAGTGCCGCGATCGCTGGAACGCCAAAAATCACACTTAAATCCAAAATACAAACTTGATATAAATTTAATTTTAATAAAATAGCCAAAATTGGACTAAGTAACACAACTGATGCGATGATAAGTAAGTAATGAATATTAAGTTTTGCCTGCACTATTAGCGTTATCGGAACTGTAGAAACCAACCACTGCTCAATAATACCATCCGCATAATCTTGGCTAAATAAATTCTCGGATGATAAAAATATCGCAAAAATCAATCCAACCCAAATAATACTAGGAGTTAACAAATTTAATAAGTTAGAATTTGCAGGTAATGTAAATGGAAAAAAAACAACTATCATTAAAAAAAACAAAATCGCATTTAAGATAGATTTAAAATCACGCAACCTTAAATATAGCTCACGTACTAATTGTTTTTGATAATAACTCATAAACTATACTCATCATGCATAACATCATCTAGTATAACTTTTTGATGAGATGTATAAACAATTAAACCATTTTGCATAACATGATTACGCATATAGCCGACAAAAAGCTTTATAAAATCTTTATCTAAAGCTGTAAATGGCTCATCTAAAATCCAAAACTTACTATCCGTAAGTAATACTCTTAATAAAGACAACCGCTTTTTTTGCCCAGCTGATAAATAACCTACTTGTTTATCTTGAAGTTTATCTAAACTAAATGTCTCAAGCAACTGCAAAATCTCGAATTTATTTTTACAATTTTTAAGAAAAAAATAACAATTTTCTAAGACGGTTAACTGTGAGTTAAGTCCAAGTTTATGTCCCACATAACATATAGAATTTTTATAATTATAAGAATCGTGCAAAATTGAATAACCGTTATATTTAATACAACCAGTATTTAATGGCAATATCCCCGCAAGAATACGCAAAATAGTAGTTTTACCACTACCATTAGGTCCTTTAATTTGCAAAATAGAATGCGCATTAAAGGTAATATTATCTAACAAAGGTTTTGCGCTTAATTGCAAGTCTTGCGACTCATATGAGAATTGCAGTTTATTAACCTCTAATGTCATAAGTTAATCAATCCAACAATAATAGATAACATCACGAGTATTACACGTCCCACACGCCGTCTTGCAAGCCAAAGGGTGATTATGAATATTCACCACCCCCTTTTTCACCCAAATATCTAAAATTGGCTTTATTGCTTGCACATCCATCATAAATTCACGTGAAATTTGGGTAATACTAACTGCACGATATTTTTCTATATAATTACGCAACAGATATAACATTACGCCGTCTCCACATGAAAGTTATTAAACATACAAAAACCAATATCACCCAAATAACATAGCCGCCATTTATGACTGGTAAATTAGTGCACCACCTCGCCACTTGATAAAAAACACTTGCAACTATATAAGCTAGTATTACTGACCAACCAATTGCAAACAACATATATTTACGATTAGTTTCTTGCTTAATCGCCGCCATTGTCGAAATACAAGGAATATATAACAACACAAACAATAAATAAGCGTAAGCAGCTATTTTAGTATGAAAACTTTGAACCATAACCCCGTAAGCCGCAACATTTATATCCACTTTATTCATACTTGCCGCTAAAGGATTACTAAAGACTGCACCGAAATTGATAATGTTTGTATAAAGTGAGGTACAAGCTATTTTCATTTCATGCAATAAATTATAATCATAAACTAATAATGTATGATTTAATTGAGCAATATGTGAATATAAAGTATTTAATGTACCTACGACTACCTCTTTAGCCAAAGTACCAGTTATCAATCCAACAACTGCCGGCCAATTATCATCACTAATCCCCATTGGCGCAAATAAAGGTACAAGTTTTTTCCCAATATACGCAATTATAGATATATTTTCACCACCAACTTTCAATAAGCAACCATCCATAATACTTAAAATTACACAAATTGGAATGATTAATTTGCCAGCTCTTACCAGAAAAATTCTAAGTCTTGTATAAGTATCTTTAATAAGAAACATAACTGTTGGCATATGATAAGCCGGTAACTCTATGATTAATGGTGAAGACGGACCAATTAACAACGTTTTCTTCAAAATAAATCCTGTAAAAACCGCCATTAATATACCAATTAAATATAATGAAAACACAATATGTTGCCCACCATATGGAAAAAACGCACTAACAAAAACCACATATATCGCAAGTCTTGCACTACAAGACATAAAAGGACTCATTAGTATCGTCAAAATCCTATCGCGCTCAGACTCTAAAGTACGAGATGCCATAATTCCAGGAACGTTACAACCAAAACCAACAATCATCGGCACAAATGATTTACCAGGTAACCCTAACATACGCATTACTCTATCAACAACAAAAGCTGCTCGCGCCATATAACCAGATAATTCTAATAAAGACAAAAACAAATACATCAGAAAAATTACTGGAATAAAACTCGCTGTGGTATTAATCCCTCTACCAACCCCATAAGCTAGAATTGAAATTAACCAAATTGGTGCATGCGCTTTAGTTAATATATAAGCTGTGCCATTAACAAATATAGAATTAGTTGTAATATCAAAAAAATCGCGAAATACCCCGCCTAAATTAATAGCAAATAGAAACATTAGATACATAATCCCTGCAAAAATTGGCAATGCAAAAAATCTGTTTAAGACCAGATTATCAATTTTTGCAGTTATCGTATCACGCTGTTTACCGTTTTGTTGTTGTACTGCGTTGATTATTGTATGAATAGCTGTATATCTTGTATCAGCCATAAGAACATCTATATCTTCTGGATAATCGCCCTGTAGACCAAGTGTCTCTAATTCGCGACAAGCCTTAAAAGATGTGATTTTTTTATCAAATTCTAATTTTCTAATCCAAGACTCCAAATCACTACTAAAATTTACTTTAAATCTCGATACTTCAGGATTTGTCTTTATCAACTCTTTTTGTAAATCATCTATACCAATTTTTTTATTAGCTTGCATAAATACAACGCGACAATCTAATTTTTTAGCTAATAGCTCTTGATTAAGAAGAATCTGCCTGCTTTGCGCAAGATCAAGCATATTTACTACTAAAATCAATGGTATTTGCAATTCTAATAATTGCGTAGTCAAATATAAATGCCGTTCCAAATGACAAGCATCGACAACATTTACAATAAAATCAATATCGCGACCATCAACCTCACGAGCAGTAATTATATTATCTTGAGCTGAATTATCATCTACGTTAAGCGAATACACTCCTGGCAAATCAACTATCTCAAATTTTTGATTAGCAATTTCACAATAACCTTGTTTCTTTTCAACTGTGACGCCAGGCCAATTACCAATGCGCTGATTACTTGCGGTTAATAAGTTAAATAATGTTGTCTTGCCACAGTTTGGATTACCAACTAATAAGACTTTACGCATTCCTACTCCCACACCAAATCTTTAGCCTCATCTTTACGCAAAGCTAATTCTACCCCTAAAACTTCAATCTGTATTGGGCAACCAAGTGGAGCTATACGTTTAACCGCAATTTGCGTGCCAAGCGTAATACCAAGTGATAATAGTAAGTGACGATAATTAGCCGCGGCATTTCCGAAGCTTAATAAACGGACAATATCACCTTTGCGAAGTTGCTCTGTTCTTTTCATCCAAAACTTACCTAAATTAAACAAAAAACTAATAGTATTATATCATAAATGCAATCGAGAATCATTCGCATTAGTATTTAATTTATTTGCCCTATTGTTTGTAAATATTTATGTCTTCTTAAATAATCCATAGCCTGCATTTCTTGTAAGCGACTTACAGTTCTTGCAAAAGGTACAAGCAACTCTCCTTCTGTATAAAGCTTATCTAAACTTACTGCAGCAGACATGAATAAACGCACGCCTCTATCATAGACAACATCTATAAGATGCATAAATAATATGGTTTGAACAATCGAATTTTTAGATAGATCTGGAATATCACTAATAAAAATTGTATTAAATTTATTAGCTATTTCCAGATAATCCAATTGACAACGTGGTACATTACAAATAGCATCAAAATTAAACCAAATTGCTTTTTTATTTTTGCTAACAAATTTAATTGGACGATTTAAAATAGAAATTTCACCATTTTCATCTGTAGTTTGCGATATTTTTTGAAATTGTTGGGCAAACAACTGTTTAACCTGATTATTCAATGGATAAAAATAAGCTTTAATTTCTTCCCCATGCCCAAGCCTATGATCAATATCCGAATAAATCGTTACTATGTTACAATTTTTTTTAATTTGCGCAATTGCCGGTAAAAATCTTTCTCTACCAACACCATCTTTATATAAGTCATCAACCTCTGTATTCGTTGTAACTACTAAAATGATTCGTCTTTTAAACAACTCTTTTATAAGTTGCGCAAGAATCATAGCATATGCAACATCGTTTACTAAAAACTCATCTAAACATAAGACTTTAACTTGCGAAGCCAATTGTTTTACTACGATCGCAACTGGATTTGGATGACCTTGAAGTTGCCTAAGTTTTTTATCTATCTGCTGCATGAAATGATGAAAATGAAATCTAGCTTTATGTGTAATTATTAAATTATCATAAAACAAATCCATTAAATAAGTTTTACCAGCCCCAACCGGCCCTACAATATACAACCCTTTAATTTTAAAAGGATAAAATCTTAAATACCATAAATTAAATCTATTAATTTTCAATAAAATATCATCTAAAAAGCCAACTATTCTACGCTGTGCTATATCATATTGAATATCATTTTTTTTCACATCCAAATCATATTTCTATAATAAACTCATAATTTACATATCTCGTAAGTATGCTGTCAATTTTGACTTTAACTCAACCAGTTTGCCATGAAAAAAATGGGTGGTATCGGTAAAAAGCAGCATCTTAAGCGGTGGAATAAAGCTTTCCACAAAATTCTTAACCGACTCCAAAGGAACAATCTCGTCATTATCACCTTGTATAACTAACCAAGGCGCAGCCAAATCCCCAAACTCTTTATAATCATAATTTTCAACAGATGGCGCAATTGTAATTAAATGTGCTTTGCTGTTTTTTTCCAAACTATAAATAGACGCAGCTCTATATGCAACATACGAACCAAACGAAAAGCCTGCGAAAATCATTTTGCAATTAGGATATAAATCTTGCCAAAGTCTCGCAATAATTAACATATCCACACTTTCTCCAAGACCCGCGTCATACTCTCCAAAAGATTTACCAACACCACGAAAATTAAATTTAATCGTTGGGATATTTAAATTAGCAAAAGCAGATGCAACTGTCGTCACAACTTTATTATGCATAGTCCCGCCATGTAAAGAATGAGGATGACCGAGGATCGCGCACAAATTATATTTTGGTTCATTCGGAATAATAAGCTCAACCTCTAACTCCCCTATCTCTCCCTGAACCATAAAAATATGCTTGCCAGAATAATTGTGTTTTGCAAAAATGTTCATAATATTATTTGATTTTTTATAATAAAAAAGTATTATACACAGGACTTACAAAAAAGCATAAAGCATAGACACATAGTGCCTCTGCAATTAAGTTAAGGGATTTTGGTTGATTTTTATTTAGATCCGTTCGAGCTGAGGAGGCGTTTACGCCGTCTCGAAGCTTTAATCCATAGGCTTCGAGACGAAGCTAAAGCTTCTCCTCAGCCAGAACGGAATCAATATAACTCATTAACTTAATGGCAGTGACAAATAGTGCTATGACTATTAATAATCCATGAAGATAGATTCTAACATAAACTTAACAAGGAGGACTTGATCGTGCGACAGGTACCTAACAATGTTCCTTATATCTTATATATTCAAAAACACTCAACATTATAAATTTAGCAATTTAATAATTAAATATGAATGTGGAGAGTATTATGAAACTAGAAGATTTTAAACAAAAAAAAATTAAGCAACAAAAAATTAGCATGCTAACTTGCTATGATTATCCATCCGCCCGTATAGTCGCAGAATCGCAAATTGACTGCGTATTAGTGGGTGACTCTGTTGCCATGACTTTATATGGTCACAATAATACCATAATGGCAACTATGGACATGATGGTTATGCACACAGAAGCAGTTTCTAGAGGAATTGGTAAGCAATTTATAATTAGTGACTTACCTTTTTTATCTTATCGTGAATCTATCAGTAGCACTGTCGTAAACGTTAAAAGGCTCATGCAAGCTGGCGCACAAGCGGTAAAGCTTGAAGGTGGGGATGATGATATTTGTAAAACCATTAGCCACTTAGTGACTTCTGGCATCCCTGTAATAGGACATATTGGACTCACTCCACAATCCGTTATGCAATTAGGTGGTTATAAAATCCAAGGACGCACTAAAAGTAAAGCTGAAGCAATTTTACAACAAGCTCAAAAACTTGAAGATGCAGGATGTTTTGCAATAGTAATTGAATGCGTGCCTGGTGATTTAGCCTTTGAAATCACTAATAATTTAACTATCCCAACTATTGGTATAGGCGCGGGCTCTCAAACTGACGGTCAGGTATTGGTGTGGCACGACCTATTAGGAATTCAGCCAGATTTTAAACTAAGTTTTGTCAAGCAATTTGCTAATACTAAAAATGTTCTATTAGAGGCTATTAATGCTTATGCTACGGAAGTACAAGATGTAAAATTTCCTACACTACAGCACACTTTCCAATAAAGGATAAAACATGCAAATTTATCATTCACTTAAAGAATGGCAAAAAATTCGTAATAATATGCCAGAACATTTAACCATAGGCTATGTACCTACAATGGGGAATTTACATGGCGGACATATGTCGTTAGTTTCTGCTAGTCTATCAGAAAATGATTTCACTGCTGTTACAATTTTCGTTAATAAACCACAGTTCGATAGAATTGAAGATTATAACACTTACCCAAGAACCTTAGATGCTGATTTAAAATTATTGCAAGATGCGGGTGTTGATTGTTGTATAATCCCAAGTGATACTGAAGTATATGATGATGGTTACCATTACCAAGTCCAAGAAACCAAGCGCAGTTTAACTCTAGAAGGCAAATCTCGCCCTGGGCATTTTACCGGTGTCCTTACAGTACTAATGAAATTTTTCAACCTAATCAAACCACATCACGTATATATGGGTGAAAAAGATGCTCAGCAATTACAATTAGTACGAGGCATGGTAAAAGCGTTTTTTATGGATATAAAAGTTTATGGATGCCCAACCATTCGCCTCCCAAGCGGTCTTGCGCATAGTTCTCGCAATAACAAACTAAGTCAAGATGATTTGATTTTAGCAAATAAATTTGCAGCGGTTTTTCATAATTCAACATCATGCGAAGACGCCATTGAGAAACTATCTGCACTAGGCATCAAAGTAGAATATATTGAAGATAGTGATAACCACCGCTTTGCTGCAGTGTGGATTAGTGGGGTAAGGTTAATTGATAATTTTAAGATTAGACAATAACTTACTAAGACTAAATGAAAATCCATCACGTACATCATAACGGCTTCTAAGCATGTGGCGTTTTTCATAGACTCTATCATAAACTTCCCCTCTACGAGGACTCTTTCTATAATAACGCCTATCAAAACGCCTGTCTCGTCTAATATCTCCCCTAGCCCCAATTTCTGAATTGGATGCTAGGCTGGCTCTTTTATTTATAGAACTAGCCTTAGCACTCACATGCATTTTATTTCGTACGCTGTATGGAATATGTTTATAAGGAAGGTACGGGGCTGAATACGCTATATCAGCGCCAAATATAGACCCTACAGTTAACAATATTATAATTATTTTTACAGTTTTATTCATAACGTTTGCCTCACAATATTCTTTGTACGTGACAAAAATAAGTTTGTCTTTACTGCTAAGGCTGGAATAAATTTTTGATTTGACAAGATGCTCATATAAACTTACATCCAAGTTTGCGCCATAACGACATATTAAGTATTTATTAAAAAAATATGCTTACTTTTAAATATAATATAAAGTGCATGCTTGTCAAATGCAGATGTTTTTAAGGGATTTGTTTTATTTGACAAGTAGATACTTTGACTTATACTCAAATACAGGTAGGTTATATGACTGAATTTTTTACCTATTATTCATTAATCAATGTTATGGAGCAAACATCATGAATAAATTTATACGAATAAGTGCAATAGGAATAACTGCTGTGTCTATGTTGAGTGCTAGCGTGGCATTTTCTGCACCTATTCGCCACGGCAATCCTAAGACACCTGTGAGAACAGCGACAAAACTACAAAAAGCGGCTGAAAATCCGAATATTAATCTTATAGGCCAATCTGGTAGATCCAACGATGTAAACACTAAAAGAGATGCAAAAGCTGGAAGAGACACGCAGGATGTAATAGATGCTTCTCAAGTTAATAGACGGGTATATGATAACACGTACGTTAATCCTAGAGTTGATGCCAAACAAAGAAGACCTGACGCCCGTCAAGATCGCCGTCAAAATCGTCAAGACCGTCGTATAGATCGCCGCAGAGATACAATTCGTAAAAAATCACTACAACAATAGCAGCTAATCGTGTAACGAAACTATGGATTGTGATCGCGCTAAGACTAGGGTGTGTTATCAACACGCCCTATGTAGTAAAATTTCGAAAGAAAGTCATTACCTTGTGGGCCTTGACATTGGGTCAACTATAGGTCGAGCGCCACCACCAGCACCACCGGGAGCAAATTCTCTTCTATCTAATGAACGATAGCGAGAAGCATTTGTACTTTTAGTCGCCTTTAGTGATTTTATACCAGCTCTACTATTGGTAACAGCGTGAAAATTTGTTGCCGCATTGCGATTCCTAACCAAATTTACTGGTGCAGAATACACTATATCGGTACATAAAATAGACGCTGTAACTAGACAGACTATAATTAATCTATTCATGACATTCCTCCACATGAATATAATTATAGCCTATAATGCTTAAATCTATTTTCAATTAAAACTGCATGGCTTAATAAATGCCAATTACATGAGTGCTTTAATTGTTGAATTATATAATTACCTAATCTTTTAAGTTTTTTTACTATTTGCAAATATAGATTTTGGCGGGATAAATTTTTAACCGGGATAATTTGTAGGTTATTATTTATTTCATCAAGCAAATTGCAAATATCATTTAAAGTTTTTACATTTTTTATTTTTGCCGACACCGCAATATTTTTTTGCTTAACACAAACTCTTTTCAATAATTTACCGTGCAGAAGTTTAGCATCATCATGCCATTCAAACTTAAAGCAATTTAAAAAGTCAAAAAATGTTAAACTTAATTTTTTACTGTTTTTAGAGCCAACCATCTTCGCAAGCTCATGTTTAAAGATCTTAAGATAACTATCTTCAAGATTAACAAGCATCTCAATATCATCCTTAAAGTCAGGAAGAATATAAGCTGTTAAATCTTGAATTTCTTTAGCAACAGACCGCCAATCAAAATCTGGTAATTGGCTATTAATTAAAACTAGCAATTTGGCTTGCGGCCTTAGAATCAACGCTTTGGTAAAACTGTATTTCATAATGCTCCCCTTAATATAACCCATCCTGAGTACATCGAAAAGCTTCAAAAATTACATCTTCCCAAATCTCGCCTCTAACTCCATGAAAGCAGTTATCTATGCAGATAACAAACATTAATAGCAAAATTTAGTTATGGTAGCTATAGTATTTCGTCCTGTAATACACAAACTAAACTCATACTAAACTCTAAGCTCAACAAAAAAATAACTTGTTTGACATTATCATTCTATGAGGCAATATCAAACCCATTTATTTTTAACAACACACAAAGGTTAGCACCTATTCATGATGAATTGCAATACATCGTACAACTTTTTTTTTAAACTTATGAAGTAATATTAAACCTAGATCCAAATTATTTTTCCTACTAGGATGTAAATTATCCGATATGACAAAACGAGCCACGAATTGGAGCCATGAATCCTAACGACGAATTGGAGCCACGAAGACTAACAACGAATCCGAGCCGCGACCGTTAGGGAGCGGAGATTAAGCCAATCTACAAGCAACCAAATAATTCACATCTAATGAATTACTTAAATGTGCTTTACGTGTAATTGGGTTATAACTCATACCATAGATATCCAATAATTCAAAAGAATATGAACGCAAAAGAGAACATAACTCGCTAGGTTTGATAAACTTAGAAAAGTCATGTGTTTGACGTGGTAATAAATTTAATAAATACTCCGCAGCTAAAATGACCTGCAAATATGCTTTTACAGTCCTATTTATAGTGGATAAAAATAAATATCCGCCTGGAGCTAATAAACGTTTGGCATTAGCAATTATTAATTCTGGATTTGCCACATGTTCGAGCATTTCAAGGCAAGTAATAACTTCGAAATGATTCTCAGTCAAATCTTCAATAGCCGAACACGCATAATTAACTGCAATATTATTAAAATTAGCATGCTCTTTTGCAACATTTATAACAGAAATTTCAGGATCAATCCCCATAACAATGGCACCTCTTTCTGCCATTGCTTCTGCCAAAATACCGCCTCCACAACCAACATCTAATAACCTTAATCCAGAAACAACCTTAAATTTTTCAATGTAATCAGCTCGTACTGGATTAATATCATGCAAAGTTTTAAGTGGTCCGTTTTTATCCCACCAATCATTTGCAAGATTCGAAAATTTATTTAATTCTGCATTATCAACACTCATACATTTCCTATACTTAACAAATCAAAAGGCTTAAAAAAAGCATTTACAGCTGGATTAGTTATAAAGCTGATATTATAAGGATGCTCGGCTATAAGTAAATTATTAGTGCCAATATTTGCAAATTTTTTAGAAATTTTCCCAAGTAATATAATATTTACATCAGGATTAAACGTAATAATATTTTGTAAAATAAAATTTATAAAAGGCTGCCATTGCTTTGCATGATATGTAACTTTACCAGGACTATAAATAAGCGAAGAGTTAAGTAACAAAAACCCATGTGCTAAAAGATTATTGAATAAATTAGAAATAGTTTGCAAATACTTAGTTTTATCAAGCTGAGCTATCGCAGTTTGCGAAAAATCATCTGTCAAATCACCGCGTACAAATAATAACATCTTAATAAAATTACGCAGAGAAGTTGCACGATTTAATTGCTTACTAAACCCTGTAGTACTCCAAATTGAATCAATTGCATTATCCCAAAATGCATATCCATTAACCGATTCAGCACGTGGATAAGGAGATTCTCCTAGTAAAACATATTTAACATCTTTTAAAGGTGTAGCAAATGCTGAAAAAATTAAATCTGTTTTTGGCAAATACTCTTCTTGATTTAGACTTTGTAAATATTGTTTATCCATCGCAGCCAACGATTGTTTAATTATTGGCTGCCAATCTAGACTTATATTATTATCCATATATAGCATCAAATAACTCTACAGCTAATTTTGCCGTTTTTTTATCTATATCTTTAATTGGATTATATTCGACAATTTCTATTGCCATAATATCTTTATCATTAATCTCACTGCGTAATGCTTGGACTAATGCAGATCCCTTAATTCCATTAACAACCGGGCAACCAACCCCAGGTGCATCGACTGGATCTATTCCATCTAAATCTAAACTAATACCCACGGCACAAGTGTTTTTACTAACATGTTGATAAGCCTGTCTTAAAACTTCTGCGATGCCAAGCCGATGTACTTCCTCACTAAAGAAAATTTTAACTCCTAAAGACTTTAATAGTTTTGCCTCTCCAGATTCATAACTACGTACTCCTATTAAGCACACATTTTCTGGCTTTAATGCTGGCTCATTATCTAATATAGTAATTAACTCATCGTCACCATGACCAAGTAAGTGCGCAAGCGGCATCCCATGAATATTTTTAGTTTCAGAAGTGTGCGGCGTATGACTATCCATATGCGCATCTATCCAAATCAAGCCAATATCACCAAGATTGCGATTTGCAAAAGCATAACCAGTCCAAGTACCAATCGCCGAAGAGTGATCGCCACCAAAAACACAAAATCTCTGCTGCATTTCCGTAAATTCAGCAACTTTTTCACCAATTTGCAAAGCTAAATCTTTAACAACTGGCATAACGCTAATACCACTTTCGACTGAAGAAGCTTCAAATATATTTATCCACTCTATATTTATCTTTATTTTCTCAAAAAGATGCTGATGATAATACAGATACCAAGGACCAAGTGCACAATCAATATTGTTGGCCGCCGCCCCAGATGCGTAACCTAAAAGTTTAACATCCGATGAATTTTTAGTCATTTTTATCTCTCAGTAGTAAACCATACAAATCATGTGAATCAACAATCTCATGTGGAACAAAATCTATTTTTTTCCCTATATTAAACTCTTTAGCCAAATCGTAACACAATTTAAGTGTACTAAAATCTTCAAGCGCAAAGCCGACACTATCAAAAACCGTAATTTCTTCAGCACTCTCACGACCAGCCTTCATCCCACTTATTATTTCCCATAATTCCGCATATACATAATCTCCAGAAGTTAAATTAAGATTTTGTATCTCACCTTCTTCGCTGGTTTGCGGAAAATATTCAACTGCAACTTTTGCTTGTCTTAATATTTCTGGATCTAATTCAGTTTTTCCTGGAGAATCTCCACCTATTCCACAAATGTGTTGCCCAGGACTTAACATATCCATAGATAAAACTTTGTGTTTACCTTTAACTGAAGTTGCTGTAATAATAATATCTACACCTTGAATAGCATCTTGTATACTAGTTGCTTTAATTATTTCAAATCTAGAACCAGCAAGATTATTAATAAATCTATCTTGCGCGGCACTTCTTATATCGTAACATCTAACCTCTGTTATTGGTAATATTGCTTCATGCGCTAAAATTTGAAATTCACTTTGTGCTCCGCAACCTATTATTGCAATTTTTTTAGAATCTTTTTTAGCCATATATTTAGAAGATAAAGCGGAAATAGCCGCGGTTCTTATAGCTGTTAAAATATTCATTGATGCAAGCATTAATGGATAACCGCTCGCAACTTCTGCCAACATCCCAAATGCAATAACATTTAATTTACCACGCAAAGGATTTAAAGGATGACCATTAACATATTTAAATGAATATAATACATCATTACAAATTGGCATCAACTCAATAACTCCATCATCTACATGCATAGCATTACGATTACATTTTTGAAATGTATGCCAATTTTTAAAATCTTCTGTTAAATTATCCATAAGTCTGAGATAAAAATTCTTTAAACCTAGTTTATGAACTATCGAGTTAATATCTTTAGCTTCTAACAATATCATATAAAACCCTTATTATTATGAAAAAAAATTGGAAAACATCCCTTGGTAAATGCATATACAATTTTAACGATGAGTTAAAAATATACGACAATTATTTATACCGTTGGTTGACTTTTTCAAGCCCTTATATTCAGACACTAATATGTAAATTTAAACTACATAGTCCTGAATTACAATACATTAAACCATTAACTATTGCAGCTAGATATAAAAAAAATAATACTTGTTTGTTAGGGTTAGGTGGCGGTGGATTAGCTCATTACCTAAATAAGCTAGATATTGAATTAACTATTATTGAAAAGAATCAAATTGTAATCGATACTGCACATAAATATTTCGAACTTAAGCAATTAAATAATTTACAAATAATAAACACTGATGCTTATAAATTTACTAAAGATTGTCAAAATCAGTACTCTCATTTATTGATTGATATCTACGATGCTTACAACTTCCCACATCAATGTTTAAATCTTGATTTTTTTGTAAACTGTAAAAGCATATTAAAGCAAAATGGTGTATTAGCCATTAATGTTTGTAATAATCAAGAATTACAATTAATTTACAACTATTTATCCTTGATTTTTCCAGCAAAAATCATCCGTATTCCTATAGATGGTTTTACAAATAATATTTTGTTAGCCAGTGAAAATTATTCAATAAACAATATTATTAAAATTTATGCGAAACACTCAGAAATAAAGAGGCTTGAGTGGGATAAAGAGTTTGGATATATAATGCAGTATAAATTTTAGTTTAAAACGTACAACCGAGCCGCGCCCGTAAGGAAGCGGAGCTTATAGATTTAGCTCGTAAAACCTAAAATCTCCGCTTCCTTACGGGCGCGGCTCGGTTGTGTGGTTATTTTAATCGCTATAATACATTTCAAATTCTAGTGGATGTACTTGTTTTTGCATTATTGCTATATCTGCTTTGCGTAATTCAATACATGATTTTATCAAATCTTCAGAGAAAACATTGCCCTCAAGTAAGAATTTATGATCTTTTTCTAAACTTTCAACAGCTTCTTCAAGTGAGGCTGCTATTTTAGGTATTTTTTTGTATTCTTCATCTGATAAATGATATAAATTTTTACTGGTAGCACTTCCTGGATCAATTTTATTCTTAATTCCATCAAGTCCAGCCATCATCATAGCACTAAACGCAAGATATGGATTAGCAAGAGCATCTGGAAATCTTACTTCAATTCTGCGCGCTTTGGACTGCGATGTATATGGGATTCTGATTGATGCAGAACGGTTATATTCTGAATAAGCCAGTAATACCGGAGCTTCAAAACCTGGGACTAACCGCTTGTAACTATTTATTCCAGGATTAGTAATCGCATTTAACGCACGCGCATGTTTGATTATTCCACCGATATAATACAATGCTAATTGTGATAAATTAGCATATTTATTACCATCAAATAAATTTACACCATTTTTTAATAAAGATTGATGGCAATGCATCCCACTGCCGTTATCCCCTACCAATGGTTTAGGCATAAAAGTCGCGGTTTTTCCGTAATTATGAGCTACATTATGTACCACATATTTTAAAATTTGCATCTCATCAGCTTTTCTAGTCAAAGTACTACATTTAGTCACAATCTCACTTTGACAAGCAGTCGCAACTTCATGATGATGGGCTTCTACAATTACGCCCATATTTTCTAAAGTTTCACACATTGTAGAACGTATATCTTGAGCTGAATCAACTGGCGGGACAGGGAAATAACCACCTTTTATCCGAGTTCGATGCGCAATATTTCCACCTACAATTTCAGACCCACTATTCCAAGCTGCCTCTTCAGAGTTAATTTTATAAAAAGCACCATTAATTTTGCTTTCAAAACGCACATCATCAAATATAAAAAACTCAGGCTCAGGACCGAATAATACTTCATCAGCTATGCCTGTAGATTTTAAATATTCTTCAGCACGTCTTGCAACGGTACGCGGATCTTTTGGATAATAATCCAATGTATTATCCATAGGATTTTGCACATTACAGCGCACAATCAGCGTGTTATCTTGAAAAAATGGGTCTAATACAGCTGTACTTAAATCTGGTGTTAAAGATAAATCCGCTTGATTTATTTCCTGCCAACCCTTAATTGAAGAACCATCTATCATTTTCCCATCTAGCATAAAACTTTCATTTAAACATTTAGGGGAAACTGTTATATGGTGCTCTTTTCCTCGCAAATCTGTAAATCTTAAATCAATAAATTTTACGTCATGCTTTCTGATAAGATTATCAAAATCATTCTTATCCATTTTTTTACTCCAAGTTTTCCTTTATCATGTAATCTTACCTGAACTTATTTACTATTAATAGAATTCAATTAAAAATATACAATATTTTAACTTATACTAATCCATATGAGCGCATATCAATATACAGCAATTAAAAAAAATGGGGATACATGTAAAGGAGTTATAGAAGCTGACTCCGAACGCCATGCTCGTCAATTATTAAGAGAAAATGGATTACTTCCTATTGAAGTATCACCACTTAAAAAAGCCATATCCAAAAAGCAACGCGATAAATTAAATGCGCAAGATTTATCTTTATTAACACGCCAACTCGCGACTTTATTATCCGCTGCTATCCCAGTTGATGAAGCGCTGCGTGGAGTAGAAGAACAATCAGAAAATGAGAAAATTAAAAAACTTATAATTGCCGTACGCGCTAAAGTTTTAGAAGGATACAGTCTTGCCCAAGCTATGGGGGAATTTCCACACGCATTTCCCGAACTTTATCGAGCAACAATTTCATCCGGTGAACAAACTGGACATTTAGATATGGTTTTAGAAAAACTAGCAGAATATACTGAAAATCAACAAAAAATTCGCCAAAAAGTCCAGCAGGCTTTAATTTACCCATCTTTAATGATTATTATATCAATAGGAATTGTCAGTTTTCTTCTGGCCTTTGTGGTACCTAAAATCATTGAAGTATTTACAACTGGCGGACAAACATTACCAACCATGACTTTAATATTAATTAAAATAAGTAAATTTATTCAAAGCTATGGAATATACGTTATTATTTTGTGTGGATTATTGTTAATAATTTTTTTACGCTGCTTAAAAATCCCTAGTTTTCTATTAAAATGGCATACTATACTTTTAAAAGTTCCATTATTATCCTACTTAATCAAATCCGTAAATGTTGCACGTTACATTCATACATTTGGGATATTATTTGCAGCAGGAGTAAATGTTTTAGAAACGATGCGCGTATCTGCAAGTCTTATTAACAATAAAATTATGCAAAATGCATTTACTAATGCAGCTGTCCAAGTAAGAGAAGGCAAAGGTATAAATGTAGCTTTACATGCAACAGGTTTTATAACACCTATGGCAAACCATTTAATTGCAAGCGGTGAAAAAAGTGGTAACCTATCTGCTATGATGGAAAGAGCTGCACAACATTTAGATAATGAAGTAAAAAGAATTATAGATACCGCTCTAACTTTACTTGAACCTATGATAATTTTAATCATGGGAGCAGTCGTGCTTTTTATTGTATTATCAACTTTACTACCAATTTTTTCAATGGAACAACTTGTATAGGAGTATTATTAATGAAGTATAAACAAAACGGATTTTCCTTGATTGAAATAATGGTTGTGGTTGTGATTCTGGGTATTTTGGCAGCACTAGTTGTGCCAAGAATTGTAGAGCGTCCAGATGACGCCAGAATTATTAAAGCCAAACAAGACGTATTAGCCATTCAAAATGCGATGGAACTATACAAATTGGATAATGGATTTTACCCAACAACCGATCAATCTATAATGGCTTTAATTGAAAAACCAACAACCAGCCCTACTCCAAGCAATTGGAAAAAATATTTAAAATCTCTACCTAAAGACCCTTGGGGACGCGAATATCTATATTTAAATCCCGGTCAACACGGCGATATAGATATTTTCACTTATGGTCCTACTGGCCAACCTAATGGCGAAGGTAATAACGCTGAAATTGGTAATTGGAATGTCGGCTCGTAAGAAAAACTCAGGTTTTACTTTAATTGAAATACTAATTGTAGTTGTGATTATTACTATTACCATGAATTTTGCAATGTTAGCCTTTAATGATTTTGGGGAAAAAAGTAAAATTAAACATTTCGCTGAAAATTTTACTTCCTTAATATCTCTGATTAAAAAAGAAGCTATCATTACAGATGAAACTTTGGCAATTCGTATTAATAAAAACAATTATGAAGTATTAAAATTAAATAATAATACTTGGCAATCTGTAAAAAATAGTATTTATAAAAAGTCTTCTTTACCAAATGGCGCGACAATGTTTTTAATTACTAAAAAACACAGCTCCAACAATAATCTTATTATTGTGAATTCTGCTGGCCGAGTTACGCCATTTGTATTAACTATTAGTAAAGGCCAAGATAAAATTATTATAACCATCGTGAGTGATAGCGCAGGAAATATTAAAATTAATGAAAAATAGAAATGGCTTTACATTAATAGAAGTATTAGTAGCTCTCGCCATACTCGCAATAGCTCTAACTGCTTTGCTTAAAACAAGTGCTGAAAATATTAATTATACAAACCGCATCAAAGAAAAAACCATTAAACATTGGGTGGCGATGCAGGCTATAAACCAAATTCAGATGCATCAATTAGCATTGAGAGTTGGTTTACCAACTACTAAATCATTTAAAGCATTCGGAACAACTTGGTATTTTCAAGCAAAACTAACTCCTACTCCAATTAATAGCATCCAAAAAATCACCGTAGAAGTTAGTAACCAGCAACACGGGCCATATACAGATCCATTAGTGGCTTTTTATCATGAAAAATAAAGGATTTACTCTAATTGAAATTTTAATTGCGCTTGCAGTATTCGCAATTATTGCAGGATTTACTTCGTCTATTCTTTCACAAATTCTACAAATTAAAGAAAATAGCAGAGAGCAAATTTCAAAAATTAATAATCTACAATTAGTAATCGCCTTACTCTCAAAAGATATAAAACAAATTGTAGAAAGACCTATTCGTGGTAATCAAATGCATTTATTCCCATCATTTTTAGGTCAGGCTGACTATCTTGAATTTACCCGCGGA
>CAZADN010000007.1:0-26588 GCA_964483895.1 uncultured Legionellaceae bacterium | reverse complement strand
GTATTGATGCTGTTTCATGATTTCCATAATGCGTTGTCCGCGCTCTAACTGCTTTCTGGTTGCATCATCTAAATCAGATGCAAATTGTGAGAATGCTTCAAGCTCACGAAACTGTGCAAGTGCAAGTCTGGTACCACCACCAAGTTTCTTCATAATCTTAGTTTGTGCAGCACCACCAACACGCGATACTGATAAACCAGAGTTAATCGCAGGACGTACACCTGAATTAAACAAGTTTACATCAAGGAATATCTGACCATCTGTAATAGAAATAACATTCGTTGGTACAAACGCTGATACGTCACCTGCCTGAGTTTCAATAATTGGCAAGGCTGTTAACGATCCTGTTTTACCTTTCACTTCGCCGTTAGTTAATTTCTCAACTTCAGCTTCATTAATTCTAGATGCTCTTTCCAATAATCTTGAATGTAGATAGAAGATATCTCCAGGATAAGCTTCACGTCCTGGTGGTCTTCTTAATAATAAAGATATTTGGCGATATGCCCAAGCTTGTTTAGTTAGATCGTCATAAACAATAAGCGCGTCTTCACCACGCTCCATAAAATATTCACCCATGCTACAACCAGCATATGGCGCAATAAATTGTAAAGCAGCGGAGTCTGCAGCCCCTGCAACTACTACTATTGTATGTTTTAGTGCATCATGTTCTTCAAGCTTACGCACAATAGTCGCAACTGACGATGCTTTTTGGCCAATAGCAACATAAATACATTTAACCCCAGTGTCTTTTTGATTGATAATAGCGTCAATTGCAATTGCTGTTTTACCTGTTTGTCTATCGCCAATGATAAGCTCACGCTGACCACGACCAACTGGAACCATCGCATCAATTGCCTTTAAGCCTGTTTGAACAGGTTGATCTACAGACTTACGTGCAATAACACCATGCGCAACTCTTTCAATTGGCATATGTTTTTTAGCATTAATAGGACCTTTACCGTCAATTGGGTTACCTAACGCATCAACCACGCGGCCTAACAATTCCGGACCAACAGGAACTTCTAGAATTTTACCTGTGCATTTACCGGTCATGCCTTCTTTTAAAGGACTAGCATCACCTAAGATTACAACACCTACAGAGTCTCTTTCTAAGTTTAGAGCTAAACCATATATACCACCATCGAACTCAACCATTTCACCTTGCATTACCTTATCAAGGCCGTGGAGTCTTGCAATACCATCCTTTATGCTGGTTATTTTACCTTGATCTCGAGCTTCAGATGAAACTTTGAATCCTGCTATTTTATCTTTAATTAGTTCGCTAATTTCAGACGGATTTAAAGCGACTTGTTCTGCCATGGAATATATCCTCTTTTAAAATTCTAAGACTCTTCCAGGGAAGTTATCATCACACTGGAAAAACCATACTAAGCTGCTAATATAGCTCCTAGTTTATTTATTTGGGTGCCAACTGATGCATCAAAAACTAAATGCCCAGCGCGTATTATAGCCCCACCTTTTAACGATTTATCAATTTCAACATTTAATGTAACATCGCGTTTTAATCTAGTAGATAATCGCGAGATAAGTTTTTCTTCCTGAGATTTTGTTAGTGGCGCATAACTTATCACTTTAACTTCAATATTTTTCTCATATATCGCACGACGTTGTGCATATTGAAAATATATATCGGCTAAAACTAAAAGACGATGATTTTCGCTCAAGACAGTTATAAAATTAACAATGCTGCCTTTATCAAGATTAATCTTATAAGAAGCCACTATAGATGAAAAAAGTTCTATCTGCTGATTCGTAGTAACCGTTGGATTATTAACAAAATCTACAACTGCTTTATCTTGAGCTACTATGGCTAATAACTTTAAAACTACATCCCAGTTTTGCAAAGCTTTCGTATCACGTGCCATTTCAAATATGGCTTTCGCGTATGGGCGTGCAACTGTGCTATTATCTGCCATGTTAAATCTCTTCTATCAAATTATCGATCAATACCTGATTTTGCTTGTCATCAATCTCACGCATTAAAATCTTTTCAGCTCCAGCAACAGCTAATCTACCTACGTCTTTACGCAAAGCATCTTTAGCTCTATTTACTTCTTGTTCAAGACTTTCTTGAGCTAACTTAGCTATTTGCATGGCTTGTTTAACTGCTTCATCTTTTGCTTCATCAATCAATTGATTAGCGCGATAATTTGCTTTCTCGATAATTTCATGTGCTTTTGCTTTCGCGGATTTCAATTCTTCAGAAATGCGCTGTTGCGTAAGTTCCAATTCACGATGTCCACGTTCCGCAGCTGCTAGACCATCAGCTATTTTTGACTGTCTGTCAGCTAATGCTTTTTGAAGCGGTGGCCATACATATTTCATGGTAAACCATACAAATACCGCAAAAACCAGCATCTGTATAATTAGGGTAAAATTAATTTCCAAAGCAGTATCTCCTGTATTATTAAAGTTAGAAGAATACGATTAAGAACCCATGCTCGCAAGCACTGCTCCTGTGAAAGGATTTGCAAAGGTAAAGAATAATGCAATACCAACACCAATCATAGTTACCGCATCAAGTAAGCCTGCAACAATAAACATTTTGACCTGTAGCATAGGAACCATTTCTGGTTGACGAGCAGCACCTTCAAGAAACTTACCACCCAATAAACCGAATCCAATTGCTGTTCCCAAAGCACCTAAACCAATTAATAGCGCAACCGCTATAACTGTCATACCTTGAACTTGAGCTATTAAACCTGCTACTTGCATATCTATCCCCTTTTGGACAACGTTAAATAAAACTGTTAATTGTATAAATTCTTGTGCCATATCTTGTTGGGCTTTACAGCCCAACCTACGTATTTACGTAATTTATGTGGCATATCTTGTTGGGCTTTGCAGCCCAACACATACCTTAATGATCTTCGTGCGCTCTACTTAAATAAACTATCGTCAAGACCATAAAAATAAACGCCTGTAGGGTAATCACTAAAATATGAAATATTGACCAACCTAACGACAATATAAACTGAGTAACCCCCAATGTAGCCGTACTTGCAATTGAAGACACACTAGCATTCAAAGTTAACAGCGCTATCAATATAAATATCAATTCACCTGCGTATAAATTACCAAATAAACGTAAGGCTAATGAAATTGGTTTAGCTATCAAACCAACCAACTCTAAAAGCAAGTTAAATGGTATAAAACCAGGGTGATTAAATGGTTGCAAAGTTAGCTCTTTAACAAAGCTTTTAAAACCTTTAATTTTAATCGTGTAAAAAATTATCAAGCCAAATACTGCTAAGGCCATAGCAAATGTTAAATTCAAATCGTTAGTAGGCACAACTTTCAAATAGTGCAAACCGCCTGACTTCGCCATCTCTGGCAAAACGTCAACCGGCAATATATCCATGAAATTCATTAGAAACACCCAGCAAAAAATTGTGAGTGCCAAGGGGCCAATTAATTTACTATGCCCATGGAAACAATCTTTAACTTGTTTATCAGCGAACTCAAGCATCATTTCAGCAAAGTTTTGTAATTTACCTGGAACACCAACTATCACCCGTCGCGCACCAAAATATAATAAGAATAAAGCAACCAGACCTAAGGCTACTGAAAAAAATAAAGTATCTAGGTTAACAGTCCAAAAACCACCACCTTTACCAAACTGCATGGTTTTTAAATTAAACGACAAATATGTTAGATGATGCTTTATATATTCTGTATTTGATACCATCTCAACCACTTTATTAAATTATTATACCTACCGCGCAGATTATACGCGCCACCTAAAACTTTGGCTTTACTTTATAGTTCATAACTATCGGGGCCAGCCATAACATGAATTGCATGGTAATATAAACAGCAAAAAAAACAAGAGGCTGCACGCGAAAAATACTAAATACAGCCGCAAACAAAAATATAGAAAGCACTATTTTAAAACTCTCGCCTTTGTAAAATGCCTTTACGATTTGCTTAGCAGAACTTGCCCCTTTGTGCTTGAAAATATTTCTAGCAAAAATGCCGTTTGGAATTAAGAAGACTAATGCGCCAGCCAATGCTGATTTTGCGGCAAATACACCACCGAACGCCATAGCAATAACCAGTAAAACAAACATAACAGCGACCTGCAATTTAAATAATTGCTTAACACCCGCAACTGCTAGCTGCCCGCTCAAAGTCTCACTCCTTCAACAAATAGGCTGGATTATAAAGCAATATTTTTTGTATAGCAATAGCTTGGTTTATATAATAGAGCTCATCAATAAACCAAGCGATATAGTGCTAATTATTATTTTCACTAATAATTTATAACTTAATAATGCTTTAGCTATTTTTTTCAATTCAAGGCAATGATATCCTTATCGAAATTTTATTTATTTGATAGAACTATGTTACACATTATCATTTTAGCTGCTGGCTCTGGCACACGCATGTTTTCGAAGATTCCTAAAGTTATGCACAAAATTGCAGGCACTCCTATGCTTAAGCATGTTGTTAATACTGCCTCCCTTATGCACCCCCAAAAAATTCATATTGTTGTTAAACCCAACTCTCAAGATATTATTGAGAATTTTAATAATCCATTAATTAACTGGGATATCCAAGAAAAACAACTTGGAACTGCGCATGCAGTTCAACAGGCACTACCTAATATTCCAAGAGATAGCCAAGTATTAATTTTATACGCTGACGTGCCATTAATTAATGAAGAGACTATTAAACAATTAATTTCTAAAATGAAAGACTCTGACCTGTGTTTACTAATTGCTAAACTCGATAGCCCTTTTGGTTTTGGCCGTATAATGCGCAATAATGACAATGCCATTCAAGCCATTGTTGAAGAAAAAGATCTAACTCCCACCCAGAAAATGATTCAAGAAACTTATACAGGTGCGTGTTGTATTAGTTCGAATGTTTTGCATGATTTATTACCCTTAATAAAAAATCAAAATGCACAAAATGAGTACTATTTAACTGATATCATTGCCTTAGCTGCAGAAAAACGATTATCTATAAGCTCAGTAACCGCAAGTAATAATGATGACATACTTGGAGTGAATAACCGCGCACAGCTTGAAACGGTTGAACGAATTTTTCAAAAGCGCCTTGCAAATGCTTTAATGATTAAAGGTGTAACTATTGCGGATAGTAATCGCATTGATATACGTGGCACATTAAACTGCGGAACTGATGTCTATATCGATATTAATAATGTATTTATTGATGCTGTATCCATAGGGGATAATTCTATTATTGAACCTAACTGTATGTTAACCAATGTAAAAATTGGTAACAACAGCATAATAAAAGCCAACAGCGTTCTTGAAAATTGCACAATCGCTGACGATTGCCAAATCGGACCATTTGCACGTATCAGACCAGGTACCGAAATTAGCAATAAATGCGCAATTGGCAACTTCGTTGAAGTTAAAAATACTAAAATTGCTGAAAACAGCAAAGCGAACCACCTAAGTTATCTTGGCGATGCGATAATTGGTAAAAATGTAAATATCGGCGCAGGAACCATTACTTGCAATTATGATGGCGCCTATAAACATCAAACAATCATAGAAGATGGCGTATTTATAGGATCCGACACACAATTAGTAGCTCCAGTTACCATAGGTAGTAACGCAACCATCGGCGCCGGTAGCACTATTCGCGAAGATGCGCCAAAAAATGAACTTACTTTGACTACATCTGTGCAAAAAACCATTGCTGGCTGGGAAAGGCCAAAGAAAAATGACAAATAGCTATTTCACAGATGGTGGTTCGTATGTACCACGAACATCTTTGTGTTCATCTTCTTCCTGATCTTCATTAGCATTCTTGTTTGTGTCTAACAATTTTTTCCTAATTGATTCCTCTTTGCTTTCCTTAAAGAACGTATTCTCTGATGGCTTTGCTCGCACCTTTGGCGGAGTTGGTTGCTTAACTTTCTCGTCATTAAGATACTGGTAAGATATATCAAGAGTTTCATCTTCGCTCTTTTCAGACGAATTTTTTGACATCTCATCCTGATATGATTTACCTTTACCACCAGAGATTAAACCTTCATTTAAATTTTTATTGTTGCTTGGCATATTACTACCCCCACAGTGTGAAAAATAACGCTCTTAACCTCTTACTGTAAAGTATAGTGCAGAATTCTTTGATGTGCAAATATTAAGCATTAAGTGTTGGGTGACGTCATGAATTTAAGGGTTCTTGTTGTTTTCTAAACTTTTATAGAAAGAACATACGTCATTAATTATACACTCTTTGCATTTAGGATTACGAGCTAGGCAAATATAACGTCCATGTAAAACTAACCAATGATGTGCATCGTGAAGATATTGTGTATCAATACATTTTAATAAATCTTGTTCAACTGCCAGTGGTGTTTTACCATTACTTAAGCCAATGCGGCGTGCAACTCTAAAAATATGGGTATCTACGGCAATAGTTGATTCACCAAACGCTGTGTTTAAAATCACATTTGCAGTTTTACGCCCAACTCCTGGTAATTCTTCGAGCTCCGCTCTCTGGCTTGGCACTTCACCAGCATATTTTATTACTAAAATCTCACAAGTTTTAAGAATATTCGAAGCTTTACTATTATAAAGACCAATTGATTTGATATATGATTTTAAATTTTCTAAACCTAAATCTAGAATTGCATTTGGAGTATTCGCGATTTTAAATAATTTTTCCGTGCACTTATTAACACTTACGTCTGTTGCTTGTGCTGATAAAATCACGGCAATTAATAATTCGAAGACCGAATTATATTTAAGCTCGGTTGTAGGATTAGGATTAGTCTCTTTAAATCTTGCAAAAATTAAATTACAGATTGCTTTATTCATCTGGGCCTTGTCGTTTACGCTTTGCTCGCTCTAAAGCTTGTAAAATATAATCTTGTTTAGCTTTGGTTTCAGCTTGATTATCCACACTATCAATTGCTAATTTACGTTTTTTAAGATAATTCTCATTTTGCTCTTGGCGATATTTTAATTCACGAATTTTCTTGGCTTGATAACGCTCGCGCGCTTTATTTTTATCATATTGAGGCTCGCCTTCGATATCTAGCATTTCAATACAGTCTACAGGGCATGGCTCAACGCACAAACCACAACCCGTGCATTCAAACTCAATGATCGTGTGCATATGTTTGTTCGTGCCAATTATTGCATCCACAGGACATGCGGCAATGCATTTCGTGCATCCAATACACTCTTCTTCGCGAATTTTAGCAATTTGGGCAGGTTTTTCTTGTAAACTATTGCCTTGTAAATAAACAGAAACATCTTTATCTAACAAGTCACAAAGTGCTGTTAGCGTCCTTACCCCACCCGGCGGACAAAGATTAAGCGGTGCAAGTCCTGCAGATATTGCGGTTGCATAAGGCATGCAACCAGCATAACCACACTCTCCACACTGCGTTTGTGGCAAAAGCTCATCTATTTGCCGCGCTGAAATTTTATGCAACTTCTACCCCTAGCAATGCATTAATATTTTTCTGATCAACCCTTTGCATAAGAGGAATAAAGTTATTAATCGTATGATTAAGTAATGGTTTATCAACGTTTTGCCAATCTAAGTTTTGAATATTTAAAAACTCTTCAGACTTTCGTGCCATCTCAGGTAAAACTGGCTTTAAATATGTAATCAATAATTTAAATAAGTTTAAACCTTGCGTACATATGTTTTGAACCTCAACTAGCTTGGTCTCATCTTTTGCTAATACCCAAGGCTTTTCGGCATCAATATATTGGTTAACTTTATCCGCACATTCCATAATTTGACGAATAGCTTTAACATAATCACGATTAATATAGGCATCTATTATTTGCTGCTTATATTGCAATATTTCTGTATATAAATCTTGATTAATTAAGGTACTTGATAATTGGTTAGAAAATTTCTTCTGCATAAATCCGGCAAGACGACTTGCTATATTTACAATTTTCCCAACTAAATCAGCATTTATACGATTGACAAAATCAGAAAAATTTAAATCTATGTCTTCTACTTTACTATTTAATTTTGCAGCAAAATAATAGCGTAAATTCTCTGGTTCTAAATATTCAAGATATTTTTTAGCTTCAATAAATGTTCCGCGCGATTTTGACATTTTTTGGCCATTAATAGTTAAAAATCCATGGGTAAATATTGAAGTTGGCAGGCGATGGTTACTTCCATAGAGCATAGCTGGCCAAAATAAAGCATGAAAATAAATGATATCTTTACCAACAAAATGATATAACTCTGTTTTTGTATCTTTATCCCAAAACTCAGCAAAAGATTTATTATGTAAATCACAATACTTTTTAAAGCTCGCCATATAACCAATTGGCGCATCTAACCATACATAAAAATACTTATCTTCAGTGCCTGGTATTAAAAACCCAAAATAGGGCGCGTCGCGCGAAATGTCCCACTCTTTAAGACCACTTGCAAACCATTCATTTAATTTATTAAAAACCTCTTCTTGCAAACAACCTTTTGCATACCAAGTTTGTAAGGCTTCTTTATAATTTTGTAATTTAAAAAAATAATGCAAAGATTCTTTTTGAATAGGAGCAGCTCCTGATATCGCTGAAACGGAATCTATCAAATCTAAGGGTGAATATGTAGCTCCACATACCTCACAGCTATCACCATATTGATCTTGTGCTTTGCACTTTGGGCAAGTACCTTTTACATATCTATCTGGTAAAAATATATTTTCAATTGGGTCAAACGCTTGTGATATTGTTCTTTTTTCTATATCCCCATTTGCTTCTAAACGCCTATAAATTTCAGCTGCTATCTCCTCATTTTCTGGCGAGTGGGTTGTATGATAACAATCATAGTCTATATTAAAGCGCGCAAAATCCTCTTCATGACTTTTTTGCATTTCTTTAGTTAACTCTAAAGGAGTTATTCCAAGTTGCTTAGCTTTAAGCATAATTGGCGTGCCGTGCGCGTCATCACCACATATGCTAATACACTCATTCCCGAGCATTTTATTAGTTCGAACCCAGATATCTGTCTGAATATGTTCAACTAAATGCCCCAAATGCAAATGGCCATTTGCATATGGTAAAGCACTTGTAACTAGCATTTTACGCTTTGATGTCATAATATATAACCTAATATAAATAAATTTTATGATTATATCGCATTTCAACCAATAATATAATATGACAAAATCTCGCATGATCATTGGTATCACCGGTTCATCCGGAATAATCTATGGTATTAGACTACTCGAAGAATTAAAAAAGCTTAAAATCGAAACGCATCTTATTGTTACAAAAGCAGGGCATCTAACCAGAGCTTATGAAACCAAATTGTCATCTAAAGAGTTACTTGCTAAAGCTGATTTTCATTATCCATATAAAGATATAACTGCGCCGCTTGCTAGTGGTTCTTATAAAACAATGGGTATGATAATAGCCCCATGCTCTATGAAAAGCCTTGGTGAAATAGCTAATAGTATTCCGAGTAATTTATTAACTCGGGCCGCTGATGTGGTATTAAAAGAAAGACGTAAACTTGTATTGTTAACCAGAGAAACGCCACTACACATGCAACATCTGCAAAACATGTTACAAGTTACGCAGATGGGAGGAATAATATTTCCGCCAAATCCGGCTTTTTACCAAAATCCAGAAACTATTGAGGAAATAGTAAATGACTCTGTTGGGAGAGTACTGGATTTGTTTGATTTAGATACTGGACAAGTTAAACGTTGGAAAGATGGTGGATAATTGTTGGGCTTTACAGCCCAACATGATTTGGTTCAAGCTCTGCACTTGTTGGGCTTTGCAGCCCAACCTACACTTTATTCGTTTACATCATCTGCAGCAGGATTTTCAATCTCTTTAGCTTCAACTTCAGTATCTTCTTTCTTCCACTCAAGCTTAACTCGACCTTGCTTATCAATTCCAGATACAAAAACTGTAATTTCTTCACCTTCGTTAATAACATCAGTTACTTTTTGAGAACGATCAGTACATATTTGGGAGATATGTAATAATCCATCTTTTCCAGGTAGAAGATTAATAAACGCTCCAAAATCAACGATTTTACTTACGCGACCTGTATAAGTCTTACCTACTTCAATCTCAGCAACAAGATCTTTAATTTGATTTTTTGCACTTTCAAGAGCTTCTAAGTTAGGTGAGAATAACTGAATAAGACCAGCGTCATTAATATCTATATCAACCCCTGTACTTTCAATTAAGCCTTTAATAGTCGCGCCACCTTTACCAATAACTGTGCGGACTTTATCTTCAGCAACTTGCATTGTAACAATACGTGGTGCATGCTCAGATAATTCTTCACGTGATGTAGATAAAGCATTATTCATAATACCAAGAATATGTAATCTACCAGCATTGGCTTGCGAAAGAGCTTGTTCCATGATTTCTTTAGTAATACCAGTAATTTTGATATCCATCTGTAAAGCTGTAACACCATTTTCAGTACCGGCTACTTTGAAATCCATATCACCAAGATGATCTTCATCGCCTAAAATATCAGTTAATACTGCAAATCTATCACCTTCTTTAATTAATCCCATCGCAACACCCGCAACAGGTGATTTAATTGGCACGCCAGCATCCATTAATGCCAAGCTTGTACCGCAAACGCTTGCCATTGAGCTTGAGCCATTTGATTCCGTAATTTCAGATACAACTCTTAATACATATGGAAATTCTGAAGTTGTTGGTAATACCGCTGAAATACCACGTCTTGCTAAACGACCATGACCAATTTCACGGCGTTTTGGACTGCCTATCATACCAGTTTCACCAACAGAGTATGGAGGGAAATTGTAGTGAAGCATAAATCTATCTTTTTCTTCACCTTCAAGTTTATCAAGAATTTGTGCTGATCTTTCATTCCCAAGGGTTGCAACAACTATTGCTTGCGTTTCACCTCGAGTAAATAATGCTGAACCATGAGCTCTATCTAAAATACCAGTTCTAACGGTAATTGGTCTAACTGTTTGGTTATCGCGACCATCTATTCTTGGTTCGCCATCTAAGATTTGTCCACGTACATGTGCTTTTTCAAGATTGCTAAACTCAGATAAAATTTTATCAACATCAATATCTTCTTGTTGAGCTTGCATTGTCTCACAAACTTCTTTACGCACTTCAGCTAAACGCTTGTAACGCTCTTGTTTATCACGAATCAAATACGCTTTTGCAATATTTTCTTTAGAAAGCTCAGAAACACGTTCAAAAAGACTGCTATCAGCTTCTGGAGCTACCCAATCCCAAGAGCTACCACCAGCTTCTTTTGCAAATTCTTTAATCCCTTTGATAACTCCTTGCATCATTTCATGACCAAACATCACCGCACCAAGCATAACTTCTTCGCTCAATTCACGCGCTTCTGATTCAACCATCAATATCGCATCTTGTGTACCTGCAACTACCAAATCTAACGAAGATTCACCACTAATAGAAGTAACAGGAGGATTTAGCAAATATACTCCGTCTTTATAGCCAACGCGTGCAGCGCCTATTGGACCAGCAAAAGGAATACCCGAAACTGCAAGCGCTGCTGATGTTCCAAGCATTGCAACTATATCTGCTGGAACTTCAGGATTAAACGACATAACAGTTGCAATAATTTGTACTTCGTTTTTAAATGCGTCTGGGAATAACGGACGAATAGGTCTATCAATTAAACGGGAACGTAAAGTTTCTTCCTCACTTAAGCGACCTTCGCGCTTATTAAAACCACCTGGAATTTTACCGGCAGCATATGATTTTTCTTGATATACAACCATAAGCGGGAAGAAATCATTATTTGCATCGCATTCTTTTTTTGCAACTACGGTTACCAATACTTGTGTACCATGCATAGAAGCCATAACCGCGCCATCAGCCTGGCGTGCTATTTCACCAGTTTCTAACACTAAAGTACGGTCGCCAAACTGAATTTGTTTTGTAATTTTTGTCACTGTATATTACCTTTTTATGCTGTTTATAGAACAAAAAAGGCGCAAAAATGCGCCTTTAAGTTTACCTAAAAAAATTTAAGAGCAGATATTTAAACATGATCTCACTTAATTTCATCTAAAAATCAATAAGAATCACGTAAGCCTAGACTTTTAATAAGCGCAGTATATTGCTCAATATTTTCATTCTTTAAATACTTTAAAAGTTTACGTCTACGATTAACTAGCATTTGCAAACCACGACGAGAATGAAAATCTTTCTTATGTTGTTTGAAATGATCTGTTAAATACTTAATACGACTAGTCATAAGTGCTATTTGCACTTCAGATGATCCAACATCGCTTTCTGAGCGCTTATATTTTGCAATTATCTCTGCTCGCTGTACGCTATCTAGCGCCATCTTAAACTCCTGGACATAAATTCTAACACAAAGAGTGCACACTCTATCAAAATACTTAAGAATACACAAGTATTAATAAATAATATTTTCAAGACTTATAAAAGTTATGCACTGCCTCTATCATTATTGCGACATTATCTGGTGGCACATCTGGTGTAATGCCATGACCTAAATTAAAGATTAAACCAGAGTCTTTTCCATATTGAGATAAAATCTTTTTAACCTCACGCTCAATTACTGCAGGCGAACTTAACAAAACTTGCGGATCTAAATTACCTTGCAATGCAACCTTTTGACCCACAGTTTGTTTTGCAACAGCTAAATCTGTTGTCCAATCAAGACCAACTACATCGCAACCTGTATTAGCTATGAGATTTAACCATTGTCCACCACCTTTGGTATATAAGATAACCGGAACGTCAGGATAATTAGCTTTTACAGCCGCTACAATTTTACGCATATATTGTAAGGAAAAATCTTGATAATTATGATTACTTAAAATTCCACCCCAAGTATCAAATATCATAACAAGATTTACACCTGACTCAATCTGCTTACAAAGATACTGGCTAACAGCTATCGCTAATTTATCTAATAAAATATGCATAGCTTGCGGATTATTATACATAAAACCAATAATATGCTTAAAATCTTTGCTAGAGCCACCTTCTATCATGTAACAGGCCAAAGTCCATGGGCTACCAGAAAAACCAATTAAAGGTAAATCTTTTGGCATTTCCTGACGAATTAAGCGTACTGCATCCATAACATACTCTAAATCATGAGCGACATTTGGTAAATTAAGCGCATTTACATCTTGCTCAGTACGAATAGGCTTGGCAAAAGTTGGGCCTTCGCCGGTTGTAAACTTTAAACCCAAACCCATTGCATCAGGGATTGTTAAAATATCTGAAAATAAAATCGCAGCATCAAGCTTAAAACGTCGTAATGGTTGCATTGTCACTTCACAAGCAAGCTCTTTATTACGACATAAATCCATAAAATCGCCAGCTTTTAAGCGCGTTTGTCTATATTCAGGCAAGTACCTGCCAGCCTGACGCATTAACCACACAGGTGCCCTTGGAACTGGTTTATGTGCTATAGCACGCATTAGAAGCGAATCAGATAAATCCATAATGAAAAACTCAAATGTATTGGCATTAATTAAAGAATCAATAGTTTAATCAAGTTTTGCATGAATGTTAAGCTTTTATAAATATAGTTTGTAGATATTTTGGAATACGCGCATCTAACCAATAATTAGCTTTACCTAATTTTTCACTTGATACAAAACCAACATGCCCACCATATTGACTTAACTCAAGCATTACACCTGCACCTAATTCTTCCTCTTTTGGGACAACATCTTTAGTCATAAATGGATCATCCAAAGCGTGAATGATTAAAGTTGGAGTTAAAATATTTTGTAAATATTTACGTGAGCTTGATTGCGCGTAATAATCATGCACATCTTGAAAACCATACATTGGCGCGGTTACTAAATTATCAAACTCCCAAAAAGTTTTAGATTTATTAATTGACTGGAAATATTTTACAAATAAATCTGGATAAGTCTCAATTTTTTTAGCAAACAACGCACGCATCCGTTTTAACAAATAGATTTGATATATCTTTGAAAATCCACTGTTTATCTTATTCGCAATGCTATTAAGTACAAATGGCACTGATACAGCAACTGCCCCATCAACATATTTTTGAGCCCCATTCTCCCCAAGCCATTTAAGTAAAATATTTCCACCAATCGAAATCCCAACTACTGCTTTTTTAGTATTCGGTTCACGTCTGTTTAATACTTGCAATAAATAATCTAAATCCCCTGTTTCACCTGAATGATAAGCACGAGCTTTAAGATTAGCAACTTTACTTGCTCCACGAAAATGCATAAAAAGAGCCCGCCAACCATGTTTATTATAAGCAGCTATTTGCCCTGCAACATATGAAGAATTTATATCACCACCTAAGCCATGTAAAAAAATAACTAAAGGCGTATCTGAAGACAAATCACCAGAGACCCAAGCCAAATCAACAAAATCACCATCTGGCAGCTCCAACCTCTCCCAGGAGTCAACATTAACCATCTTTCTCTTTCGAGCAACACTCGAATAAATAGTCTGTAAGTGTTGATTTTTTAGCCACCAAGCTGGTCTAAATTCACTACGAAGAATCACGAGTTATCACCATGAATAAATTAAACTTATTGCCGTATTTTATCACATAATCAAAGTAAATCCGAGCCGCGCCCGTTTGGAATCGGAGCAGTTTGACTGTATATTAATGCTCCGCTTCCTACGGGGCGCGGCTCGGATTTGCCATATATATCTTACAAAATTAAATAATTTCTGCTAAAGTCTAGCTTTAACAAAAGTGAGCAAAAAAATAGATTATCTATATATCAAAGACTTAACGGTCAATACAAAAATTGGAATATACAACTGGGAACAAGCTATTCGTCAGCGTTTAAGTATAGATATTGAAATTCCAATTGATATTTCTAATTGCAATGACAACATCGAAAATGCTTTAGACTATGCTAAATTATGCGCATTAATTACAGAGCATGTCGAAAATAACTCATTCTTACTAATTGAAACAGTTGCAGAGTCTGTAGCCAATCTTATTAAAACTAACTTTAAAGCAGAAAATATTACTGTTGCCATAAGCAAACCAAATGCGGTTTTAAATGCAGGAAATATACAAGTTAAAATTAAACGCTAATAAATGGCTGGTTATCTAAAGCAACGTCTTCTATTACCTTAGGCGATTTCTCAACGCGGTTAAAAGAACATTTTTTTAACATATATGCGCACACAAGCCCAGTAAATCCCGCCAACATTACTGTTGCTGCAACTAAAAAACTACTACTCACTACATTAATAAGCCCGCCACCAAAAACAAACAATGGTAAAGCTAAATGTAAACTTGATAATGATGCAATTAATACTGCAACTACCAAAGCCAAACTTCCGCCCAATAATAATCCAATTGACAGATTAGATTGCATTATTTTATCTACTGGTGAGACATGATGCTTACTTAAAAGATTATGAGTTATTACTTGAGTACGATATGAGTTAAAAAGCGTAAATAACGTTGTCGCAAACATCATAGTCATTGGAATCAAAGGCGATGTACCAATTCCAATTACTTGAAAACTTATTAAGAAGACTAAAAAAATAATTGCCCCATACGCCATTATCCATCTATTTTGCTTAATAATTTTTTGCTCTTGATGGTCAATTTCTTGTTGTATAAATAAATAATCTAAATTTCCATTTAAACTCATATCTGTAAAAAATGCGGCTTTATCATTGGAGCTAATAGAAATACTAACCCCACCTAATTCACGCAACTTTTTAGAGCATAACGCGTCATTCAAACCATCGCCAATAAAACATATTTTTTTTCCTGAGTATTTTGCAGAAATTTCTGTGATTTTTTGAGATTTTTGTTCGGGAGTATGTTCTGCATAAATTTCTTTAAAAATATTACCGCATTGTCGATTTAAACCATGCGCGGATGAGCTCTTATCACCTGTTAACATTATTAATGTTTTTTCTGGCGTCTTATCCCCTAAGGATAAGGATGTTGGATGCTTTAGTTTTAGCAATGACTCTTGCATTCCTGGTCTAAGTTCATGGCGAATAGAGATATTACCTGCATATTTATCATCAATAGCAACATACACGCAGGTTCCTCCGTCGATATCTTTACGTGGAACTACAATGCCTTTGCCTTCTAAATAATTACCATTCCCAATTGTAATTTTTTCTTCATTAAACTTTACACTAATTCCACTAGCGGCAATTTCATGAATTTCTGAGATATAAGCAATATCTGAGTCCAGCATGCTTTCTTCAACATATCTTTGTAAAGCTAAAGCGATTGGATGCTTACGACCTAAGCGTCTTTCAATAGCATAGATTTTTTTCCATAAACCTGGTGTTATATTTTCAGAGTCAACAACCCTACTTTCATTGGTCAAAGTTCCAGTTTTATCAAAAATAAATACATCAAAATCAGCGATATTTGCTGGAGGATTAGGATTATTTATGATTATATCATCATTATTTAATTGATAATTTTTTAATAAATTCGGCAAATAATATGAAATTCCTATAGTGCATGGACAAATTGCAAATAAAATCCCAATCATGCTTTGTAACAATGTTCCAACCGTAAATGTTCCCAATACACATGCCAAAACTATTGATAAAATGAAGCCTGCCCCAAATAAACCAAAATAAAAGTAATAAAACTTGTTACTTAATTGCGAAGGAGAAGTATTTGTATTTTGTTTATCCTGAGTATTAGCATACATAATCATTTTATTTGCAGTACTATAATACTCACTATCTTCAGTTAAAATTACCACATCTTGCCAAAGATTAATACATCCAGACTCGACCCTTGTACCAACTTCCGAAGCGATAGCAGGCTCACCATTTAAAATTGATTTATCTACATAAGTACTTCCAAAAACAATTTGGCCATCAACAGGAAAACACTCTCCTGCCTTAACTTTTAAAAACATGTTTTTACAAATCGTATGTCTGGCGTAAGGGATATATTTAGTTGAATTAACCAAATTTTCAGCATTTTCTTGCGTAACCTGCATGCCAAGATATTCTTCCTGCATTTCTGGAAATAAAGATTTGATGCCATTTAAATAAATTTTTTGCGATTTTTTTTGAATTTGGCGTTTAATTTCATCCATGACATTTACAATTGTAACTAAAGTTAACGGCATGACAAAATTCATGAAAGTCATGGCAAAACTGGTCATAAGTGGCATTAAGCTCACATGATATATAGCATGCGCTAATGCAAGCAACCAGCCAAAACTAACTGTTACTTGCATACTTAAAAAATTTTTAGAACTTAATGATTTTAAAAAATTTAAAATATAATCGCGCGCGGTAAACAAAGTTGCCGAAAAACAAATAGCCCCGAGTCCTATACTTAACAGCAATGACGGTGGAAATATAATGCTAAGCACGATAATACTTGTTATTGCGATAAAATTAATTAGAATATTTAACCAATTTTTGATTTTTGGCTCAGAATGAGGATTTTCATCAACTATTGTAAAACGCTCTGGGTCTGCAGCAATAATGACTTTTTTAATATCTATAGTTAAATTTGTAATAGGTATTTGCTCAGCGGCCTGGATTTCAACTACGTATTTATGCATTCCATAAGGCATAGGCCCAGATGAGATATAAATTTTAGCCTTGGGAAAACGTATTTCTAGGTATTCTCTAATACTGGTTTCAATATTATACCCACAACCGCCAAAACACATTATCCCAGAAACTAAAAAAGAATCTTCATAAACTGTAGGTAACTGCATTATTTAAACTTCATCCACCACTTTTAAAAATTATAATTTCCGGGCCTCTAACCGAGCCGCGCCCGTCAGGAAGCGGAGATTTTAATCTGAATATAAATTTACACTCAGATCTGATTAAAAGCTCCGCTTCCTAACGGGCGCGGCTCGGATTGCATATCCTTAAGCATCAACTTTTCTAATCATACCATTAATTCTTTCACGACTTGCAAGATTGGACTTCAAACTTTCTGCTTCTTTTAACGAAACAACAGGGCCAACCATAACTCTAAACCAATTTTCATTCTGCTGACTTACAGAAGCAATTATTACATCAAAACCTTTTATTACTAAATTTGCACGCATTCTCTCGGCTTCATCTCTTCTTTTAAAAGACCCAACTTGCAACACATATTTAGATAAATTAGTTACTGGTGGCACAACACTGGTTTTATTCTCAGCTAATGTCCCTGGTACTGGTAAGACTTTAGTACTTGTTTTTAAATCCTTAGGTGGCTCTGGTTCTGCAACCGTTGGATTAGGTACAACTCTTAGCCTATCTTTATGATTATCTTGCGCAAGTAATGTATAAAACTCAAGTTTCGGTCTAGTCCGATTTTTTGCTACCTTAGTCTGAGATATTGCCTTAGATTCAGTCTGGATTTTGTTATTAACCCAGGTATGCATTTGATTGATATCAAATATAGTAGCAACCAAATAACCAAATATAAATGCAACAAATGCAAGCATTAAGGAGCCAACCCCACCCCCATCACCACGCTTTAATTTTTTAACGGATGTTTTTTTCGTCATCACATGCTCTCTGGAGAAGACACCCCAAGTAAATCTAGCCCATTTTTCAATACCTGTCTAATTGCCTGCAATAAACAAAGTCTTGCAGATCTTAGATTATCATCTTCGCATATTAATTGCACAGCATTATAATAGCTATGCAACAAATTTGCTAGATCACGTAAATAAAAAGCGATTTGATGAGGTTCACAAGATTTAGCGGCAGCTTGAATTACATCTGGATAACAACTTAGCATTGTCAATAAATCTAACTCATGATTCATAGTAAGCAAATTTAACGCCGCCAAACCACGTTCTATATCTAATTCTAAATTACGAGCTTTTAATTGCCGTTCAACACTCGAAATCCGTGCATGCGCATACTGAATATAATAAACTGGATTATCATTTGACTGAGATTTTGCCAAATCTAAATCAAAATCCATATGCTGATCAGGTCTTCGCATTACATAAAAAAATCGTGCAGCATCTTTTCCAACTTCGTCTTGTAACTCTTTCATTGTCACAAATGAACCACTTCGCGTTGACATTTGGACACGTTCACCATTTCTATATAAAGTTGCAAATTGCACAATTACAACATTAATATCTTCTTCAGCATGCCCAAGAGCTCTAACTGCTGACTTAAGACGTGTTACATAACCATGGTGATCTGCACCAAACACATCAATAACTCTGGTATAACCACGTTGATATTTATTCCAATGATAAGCTATATCTGGTGCAAAATAAGTATTTTGACCGTTTTGACGAACTAAAACTCTATCCTTTTCATCGCCAAAATCGGTTGATTTAAACCATAAAGCTCCATCTTTAACATACGTATGCCCAAGTTTTTGTAAAACAGCTAAAGCTTTACTAATAGCATTATCTTCTGATAAAGAACGCTCAGAAAACCAATTATCAAACTTAACACCAAAATCAGCTAAATCATCTTTAATTCCGGCTAAAACACTATCTAAAGCATATTTATGAAAAATTTCGAACTCATCTTTGCCAAGTAATGCCTGTGATTTAAGGATTAAATCATTAATATGCTCTTCTTTATCTCCGCCATCACCTTCATCTTTAGCAAGATTTTCAGAAACTTTTGCCCAAGGATGTTGATAAAGATTAGAGAATTTTACGTATAATTCTTTGGCTATATCGATAACATAATCACCCTGATAACCATTTTTAGGGAAAACAATGGCCTCACCACACAACTCTAAATATCTAAGCCAAACACTTACGGCTAAAATATCCATCTGCCGACCAGAGTCATTCACATAATATTCAGAATCAACATCATACCCAACAAACTTCAAAAGAGTCGCAAGCGTCGAACCATACGCAGCGCCACGCCCATGCCCAACATGCAATGGACCAGTTGGATTTGCAGAGACAAATTCTAATAATACTTTTTTTCCATTACCAAGATTGCAACTTCCAAATTTGTTTTTTTGCGCGAAAATATTACGAATAACTGTATATTTGTCTTCATCTTTTAAAAAGAAATTAATAAAGCCTGGGCCCGCCATTTCCATCTTTTCAATATCCGCGGTCCCTTCCAATTGTTTAATTAGCAAAGCTGCCAAATCGCGCGCTGTCTTGCCAGTTTTTCCAGCTAAGATCAAAGCAATATTAGAAGCAAAATCCCCATGCTTTTTATCTTTAGTCCGGTCAACTTGAACATTAATCTCAATATTTTCAGGAATTAACCCTTGGTTTTTAAGGTCTAAAAGCGAGTCCTGCAATAATTTAACAATTTTTTCCTTCATTATTTACACTTCTCAAGTAAAATGCAGATATTATGCTCTTTTCAAGCTTAATTGAAAAGTAGAATCTAACTTCCGCTTTATTTATTTTTAAGATTGCATAAAATAAGTAGTTTATGAGGACCATTACAAATTTCTATGGATATGATAAATACCAACAACAATCCGCTTAATGAGCCATGCCTGACTTTGCCTGGGGTTGGGAAAGTTTTAGCCGAAAAACTTCATAAATGCGGTTTGAATACCATTCAAGATTTATTATTTCATTTGCCATTTAGATATCAAGACAAAACTCGTATTACTCCTATTGAGTTTTTAGTGCCAAACCAATGGAGTGTTGTTGTTGGTAAAATATGTAAAATTAAACTTAACCGAAGCCGCAATACCAGTTTAGATTGTTATATAGAAGATAAAACAGGCATTATCTCTTTGCGCTTTTTTCACTTTAATAAACATCAAATGCAAAATTTAAGCTTTGGCAAACAAATAAAGGCATTTGGAGAAGTTAAAGAATTTGCAGGTAATTTACAAATAGTTCACCCCGAATATCAAATATTGGATGAAAATGCGCCTTGCACCGTTGATGAAACGCTTACTCCTATATATCCTGCAACTCAAGGTCTTAGTCAGACTCTTTTACGTAAATTAATTAAAATAATTCTCACAAAACACCAAAATGAATTAGAAACTCTTGAGTGGATGGATAAAAGTACTTTAGCTAAACATAACTTTCAACCAATCGCTAGTGCTTTAAATAACTTACATAATCCACCTCCAGATATAATTTTAAACGAATTAGAAAATGGCCAACATCAAGGCTTAAGAAGGCTGGCTTTTGACGAACTTTTGGCGCAAAAAATTAGCATGCAATTTGCACGACAAAAACGTGCAAGCTTACGCGCTGTACAATTATCCCCTGATTTAAACCTCACCACTAAACTTCTAAACTCATTACCATTTAAATTAACTAATGCTCAAATGCGTGTTTATCAAGAAATTCAACAAGATTTACAAAAAGATACCCCAATGCAACGTTTAGTCCAAGGTGATGTTGGCTCTGGAAAAACGATTGTTTGCGCTTTGGCAGCTTTGCAAGCTATTGCTAATAATTATCAAGTAGCAATTATGGCCCCAACCGACATTCTTAGCGAACAACACGCAATAACTATAAGTAATTGGCTTAAGCCTTTAAATATTCATGTCCTAAGATTAAGTGGGAAAATGAAAGTTAAAGAACGTCGCGAAGCATTACAGGCTCTAAAAGAACATAAATGCCAGGTGATTATCGGTACGCATGCTCTTTTTCAAGCAGAAGTTGAATTTGCAAAACTTGGGTTAATAATTATTGATGAACAACATAGATTTGGAGTCGAGCAACGCGCTCTTCTTAATCAAAAAGGCCAAAAAAATGGATTACATCCTCATCAGCTATTAATGACCGCAACACCCATTCCACGAACCCTAGCCATGGCTGATTTTAGTCACTTAGATTTATCTGCAATTGATGAAATGCCACCAGGAAGAGTCAAAGTTACAACAGCAGTTCTCCCCCAAAATAAAGAACAAGAAATTATCACAAGGTTAGAAAGCGCTATTACCAATGGTCGTCAAGCATATTGGGTTTGTACATTAATCGATGAATCAGAAAAACTTCAATGCATTAACGCAATTAAGCGCGCTACTGAATTACAAGAACAATTACCTCACATTAAAATTGGCTTGGTACATGGGCGAATTAAACCGCAAGATAAAGAACAAATTATGCTAGATTTTAAGCAAGGTAAAATCGATTTACTAGTTGCAACTACAGTGATTGAAGTCGGGGTTGATGTGCCCAATGCGAGCCTTATGATAATTGAGAATGCTGAGCGCTTAGGTCTTTCACAACTACATCAATTACGCGGTAGAGTGGGTCGCGGGCAACAGCAATCTCATTGCCTGCTTTTATATCAAGCACCGCTTGCAATACATAGCCAAGAACGCCTAAAAATTATGCGCGCAACTAATAATGGCTTTGAAATAGCAGAAAAAGACTTACAAATTCGTGGATTTGGTGAATTACTTGGCAAACAACAAACTGGGTATCATAAATTTAAAATCGCAAGATTAGACCGAGATAGTGATTTATTAGCCAAAGTTAAACAGGTTGCAAACACACTAATTAAACAAGATTTAACTACTTCAAAGTTAATTACCAAACGTTGGCTTGGGGAAAATGAGCATTTTATTATTTCTTAGAACTATAAATAATGCTATAATTGGCAGCATATTTCTTAAACATGTGCAATAATGACCAAGCCCAAAAACAAAAAAATTGTAATTGAGGGTGTTACCTCTCAAGGAAAAGAATTCCGACCAAGTGACTGGGCTGAGCGCATGAGCGGCACAATGGCAACTTTCAAAAACAGCAGAATTCATTATTCCCCACTCTTACAACCAAGTGTTAATCACGAAGGCTATAAATGCGTAGTTTTAGACCCAAAACTAAAAGAATCAAGCCCCGAAGTCTATCAATCCATCCTCGATTTTGCCAAAGATAATAATTTAAAAATTTGTGACGATGAAACAGAGTGAGGACAAATACGAGTCATACTTAGTTATGCACAAAAGGTAGGATAACGATATTGAGATGATTTTGTGGAAATATTAAAGAATATGTAAAGATTGTCTCGCAGAACAAATATTTACTTTCGTGTGAAAATATTATACAATTTTATTTTTAAATATAAATTAAACACATTTGTATGTTATTCGATATATTGTCAAAAGGGCGCTAATGTCAAATCAAAGTCATTTAAATAAAATGGACTCGAAAATTTCAGAAGACACAGTTATGTGCACCTCTCTTGGACCAAATGATTTTTTTACCAAACAAATGAATATTCCAAAAGAAGCCCTTGCAAATATATTTGATACATGGAAAAGTGCTTTAAAAAACTTTCTACAGTCTAATTATACTTGTTACGATGCGTTAGTTGGTGAAAATGCTTGTCATATTCGTGCTTTTGTTATTAATGATATTTCAGAATTAAAAAATAATAATCATGAATTTTTTTTAACTCTCAAAAAAACTATTTTGGAATTATCACAAGTGATTTCTGGTATCAATAAAGCTACAATTGTATCTCAAGACCAAAATAATAGTATTGAAATCTTCCTAAAGAAAAATAAATTAATCTTTAATATTCCTATTAATTTTTTCTTTCAAATAAAATATATTATTGATTCTTACTTACTAACATTAACAAAAGTATCTCTTACTTCAACTGAACTTACGTTAAAAGAAAAAACAAGCTATCAACCAATTAGAAACTTAGGTTTCGCATATAATAGATCACAATATCTAATTCATAATACTCAAAAAAACTTATCTGCCTCATCGTGTGATTATATTATATCTGAAGCTAACTTTTTACAAAAAAATGGGATTGACCAATTGTTGGTTATAAAAAATGATAGCCATGGCAGAAGCTTAATACCACAATTTTTTACTGCTAAAGTTCTTTTAAAAAGAGCTCTACAAAAAAAACATCATTTAATTTTTAAAATTACTCGCTATCTAAAAAAGAAGCCATTTGATTCCATTATATTGCAATTTAGACCCAATTTCGAACAAAACGACTTTGAAATTTGCTATAGTAGTTTATCTAGTACCTCTATAGTAATAATTGAAGGAGTGGTTAACTATGAGTCTCCACATGAATCCATAGAAGAATATAAAAAGCGTTTTTTATCTCAATCTACTATGATAATACTTCTTGCTAATTTTGCAGCCCACCCTCAATATTCAGGTAACTTAAAACATTTATCACTTCCATTCAATGAGGCAATAACTACATTACGAAAGGACACCCGCCCATATTTTGATTGTAATGAAAAGATAATTGAAGATATTAAATTAGAAGAAAAAGATTTTATCTACCACAAAAATTATGCGCAACATGAAGGATGCTCTTTGGATAACCCTGCTTTGCTTTTTATAAACCATATGTACTGTGATTTTTCTTATAAATATTCCCCTTATTTTAATAAAGGCTTAGAAACAAAAAATCATCAAGTTACTATTGAGTAAATTATTTAAGCTATAATTGTCATTATGGAGCAAAGGATTTAGCATATGGATGATAAAAAAATCAAACGGCTTTTAGAAAAAATTCAGAGTTTATCAAAACAATGCCAAATTAAAGATAAAAAAATCCAACTACTTGAAGATACTCAGTTTAATTATGAATATATCCTTGCAAATATTCCAAGTCATGTGTACTGGCTAGATAAAAATCTTACTTATTTAGGATGCAATGACGAACATGCAAAAACTATTGGTTTAAAATCTAGAAAAGATATAGTAGGCAAAACCAACTTTGACATGCCTTGGAAAGGCCAAGCAGACTTAATTAATAAATTAAATCAAGAAATAATAAGAACTGGAAAATCCCAAAAAAAGGAAGAATTTACCAATATAGACAATGTCACACGTTACTATATTTCCGAAAAATCTCCTTTAAGAAATAAAAATAACGAAGTAGTTGGTCTTCTAGGTATATCTGTAGACATAACAAAACAAAAACTCATCGAATCTGAACTTGAAAAATCTAAAAATAGAGCAGAAACAGCTAGTTATATTATGACTGAATTTATTGCAAATATGGGACATGATTTAGCAACTCCAATTTCCGATATTGGTAGTATCGCTGAAGTTCTTAGTTATTATGGCGATGAATATCCAGAACTTAAAGATTTATTTGCAATATTAATAAAAAGATCTGATGATTGCGAAGCTGTAAGAAAACGTATTATTAATGCAACTTCTGTTTCTAATCTAAAAATTAAAAACGAGTCATTTTCTATTGTTAGTGAATTAGTAATTCTTACAAAAGAATTAAAGCATTTAATCGGCTCTAAACCATTAAAACTAATAATCAAACCTCTCAAACCTAAAAAAGAAGATATAATTAGGACTGATCGTTCAAAGTTTCATGACATATTATATGATCTTATTTCTAATGCTATTAATTTTACGGAAAAAGGCGAAGTTAATATATCCGTTTTTAAACAAGATACAAACTTTCATATTAAAGTAACAGACACTGGAATTGGCATACCTCAAGATAAATTTGAATATATTTTTGAGCAATACACAAAGCTAACCAGGTCTAATCAATATGGAGCATCTTTTAAAGGCGTTGGCGCTGGTCTTTATCTAGCAAGAATTAGGGCTAATATTATTAACGCCAGAATAAGCGTTGAAAGTACAATTAATAAAAGGACTCAAAAAGAATTTTCATTATACTGGCAGCAACAATATTATCCTCTACTATCAAAATATTTTTCTTATGACCATCCATTTTGTGCATCCATATTAAATAATATCTCTAATCTAGCATAGCACTATAAAGACTTAAAGAAATAAATTTTTATGATATTCTATCAAATTACCCTTCTTTAGATGTTAGAAAATTTATTTTGTGTATTATAAATGCGCAATTGATCTTTGGTTGGAAAGAGTCTCTGAAAGTGCATAAAAAAATATATATACTATAATTAACTTAAATATGTTCTATTATAATTGGGTTTTCACAGCTCATACGAAATCACGGAGAAATGGCATGGGAACTAACTTTAAAAATAATGAGTTATCATATGAAAAAGAATTAATTACGTCTCTTATGGAGCCAGAATTATTCAAGCTTCACAAAAAAGCTTATCAAAATAGTGCTGCAAAGGATAATTCCATAGAAACAGCAAGATTAGAAATGCTTGAAGAATGGCATCGTCTACAAAATGAATTGAGTAATGGTGATATTGATCAATTAACTGCTCCTACTTTCTTAGACCGTTTTGAAGAATTATGCGATTCCTATATATATTCCTGTAGAGAACACAATCCAGACACTAATATTTTTTCTCAACAACAGGAAGAGTCCTCTGTCATGGAGGCCGGTAAATTATTAGAAGATGAAATGTCTTTGAAAGATAAAGGAGTAAATAATGAGACCTTTGCTAAAAATAGAGACTCTATCAATAATAATATTAGTAAAGATTTATCAATTAATTCAATTGCTAACTTTCTTCAGCAAACAAAACAAGACATTAAGGATGAAATAATCAACATTCAATATCAAAGTCAATCCAATCAGCGTTAATTAATTGCTAGAAGCGGGCTAACAAAATCCATTTAGGACTCAGAAAGATTTAAAAAGTATTTTGCCACATAATCATAATTTATGTGGCAAAAAACAAAACTTACAAACTATCAGCATTTTCAGCTAAATAATCAGCGACTCCATTGGGAGATGCCTTCATACCTGGTTTACCTTTTTGCCAACCAGCAGGACAAACTTCTCCGTGCTCTT
>CAZADN010000006.1:0-27045 GCA_964483895.1 uncultured Legionellaceae bacterium | reverse complement strand
TTGTATTTGGATTTTCTGTATCTTGTATAGAACTTAATTCTATAAAAATGCTTACATATTTACCAATATCTTCCGTAGGTAAAGCCGCTATTTGATTATAAATATTTTTATATATATCAAGTTGCGTCGTATCTTTTACCAAAGCCATTAATAAAGTAGATAAAATTGGTTCAATGTTTTCCGGAGAGAACTTAGTTTTAATTTCATCAATTTTATCAAAAAAATCATTTTCACCAAGCTTTCGCAAGTTTTTCGCAGCCGTCAACAAATCTTTTAAAAAATCTTTAGACTTATCTTTATTTTTTAAGAAAATATCTAACGGAAATTCAGCTCCACTCAGAGTAAATGGAATCAAATTTTCCAATAAATCACTGAGATCAGAGCTTTCAAATTTCGCATTTTTAGATAATTCTTCTAATGAAGTTAATAACGCACTTAAACTGATGTTTTTATTATGTGCCTCTGGTATTTCACCAAGTTCTGTATTTAAAAATTTTAATTTTTTCAAAACTATAGTTGGGTCTTTTTTAATATCTTCAGCTAATAAAATATTTAATAAATCTAATACATTAAATAAATCTCGTGCTGCAACTTTTTTTGCGTATAAATCCCTTAAAGTATCAAAATAGTCTGAAAATAGCTTAGAATCTTTTTCTTTAAGTTCTTCAAGTTGACTTAAAATATCAGTAAATTTATCAAGTTTCCTATTATAATTATCTACATTCTGACTAGGGAAAATAGTAGGCGCATCGATTAAACTTGAAATTAATGTATACTCATCATGTAAATAACCAATGACGTCTCTAAAAATCTGCTTTTCTTCTGGTGAAATGGCTTCACGATTTACAAAATTATCAGTAAACAAAGCATTAAGTCGCGAATTAGCAATAACCATTACTTTTTGCTTAATATAATCATAATGATAATACTTACCAGCATATGAAAAAATAGCATCTTGACTAAGAGACATGGTTCTTACATGCTTATACAATGAATCTTCTAAATTACCAATTATTGTAATCTTAGCATTATCTAATTTGATTATTCTATAACCATCTACACCAACTGTTTTATATTCATCCGCAATTTTATTTTTTAATTGTGCAAACACGTCTTGTTTATCTTCTGTCTCTATCTTCCGAACCGTTAATGGCTCTCCTTGCTGTACGTGATATAAATTTTCATTATAAAGCAAAATTCCATCTATATTGTGCAGCAATTCTTTAATAGCCTGAATATCTTCCGGATTTACAGAATTAGGATCTATATTAGATTTTACCATCCCAAAACGAATAGGTTTACTACCATCAGAGATATATTGCATCAAATAATTAGTAAAACTCTCATCTTGTTTACCAAATACGTCTGTCACAAGAGTATGTAATGTATTCTTTAGACTTATTTCAATAGCTCTATCCATAAAGACTGCTAATGAAAATGTATTAAAATACGCCTCGACATATGGTCTTTGACTAGCCGGTATAACACTGGCAGGCAAAGCAAGAACACCTTGTTTTGCTTTATCAATAGCCCATTGAAAACCACTTCTTACTAAATCATCTTTTAAGTATGCTAAACGCAAATCCGCTTTATCAAAAATTTTGAGTAATGCATCTTCCTTTATTGGCTCAACTTTTAAAGCTTCCGCTATTTCTTGCACATAACTATTTACTTCATCCAAGCCTTGTTTAATAATCTTTTGTGCCTCAGCACCGTTTGGCAATAATCGAAGCAGTAGCAATCCACGATCAAGATTAGATCTAGTACTTGTATATTCTTCATTATAAGATTTTATTAAGCTCTTCAATGCTGCTGTTAAACTAATTTTAGACCTACTCGTACCTAGACTATTAAACTTTATATCTAAGCCTCTTTGCACAAAAAAGTTTTGTACTTCATTGTGAATTTCTTTTTCTGAATTGATTAAGCTAACCCTATCTTGCAAATTTTGTAATACTTCTGTAGATAATGAAGAATTAGATTTAGCAACATCTATAGTTGCTAATTTTTGCAATAAAGATTTTTGCTGTTCTTGATTTAAACTTTGTAAGCCTCTGATTATGTCTTCAGGTATTACTTCTGAAAATAACGATAATACCTTAGCAAGATATGGTTTTATCTCTTCTGCAAACCCTAGGCGTTGATTTGCAGTATAAATACCAACTAAATCATTAATATCTTGCGCGCCTGCTTTATTAGCAATTTCCGAAAGATTAGTAAAAATTGCAACTGCTTCTTCACCATGCATATTAATAACTGTAAACGCTTGGCGTATTAACTCCAAACCATTATTAGTATTTTTGGAAGCGCTTAACTTGTTTAATATGGTTGCCAACTCTCCAAGGCTTGGACATGTTTCTACTCTTAAACCAACTTGATGAATAATTGTAAAAATATCCTGAGGAGAATATATATTAAATTTATCAGCAAAAATTCTTAAAGCTTCTATAAAACTCTTAAGATCTTCTTGCGGTGCTGTAGCTTGCTGCGATGCTCCTTTACCTGAACCTGCAACGCCTGCAATATACAAAAGTGAAGACTTATATCCATAGCTTAACTCTCCTTTCGCATCTACATTTGTAGTTAAATTTCCTTGAAGAGATTCAATATATTCCCCTATCTTTAAAAAATTTTCATATTTAAATCTTTTAGGGCTAGTCACATCATTTCTTGCAATAAATCGATAAAAATAATTTAACCGTTTAGAATATTCATTGTTTAATTCATCATCATCCGTAATATCATGTGCTATTTGCATAATATCTGCAAATTTTTCCGTATCTACCACATAGCTTAAATTTGCAAATATTTTATCCTTCTCTAAGCCCATCTCTTTTGTTAAAATCCTGAAACTTTGTTGCTGACTTGCAAGATAAGTATCTGTTAAATCTAAACTTAAGCCATCTAAATAGTATAATTGCGCTGGATTTTGTATATTTTTAATAATGCGCGTGGCAATATTTAATGCCATTTTCATATTAATATTATCAATATGCTTAAAAGGGAAAACTGAAGGCAAACTTCCCTCACCAAGACCTAGCTCAGTACGAAAATGCATAAAAGCTTCAAATAATTCGGCAAAGTTCACTTTATCGCCAGACTTTTTATGTCTTATTAATAATTCTTTCCACCATAGTTTATCTGCATCACTTAAAGCTGCTAGCATGGATAACTTATCAAGACCGTCTTGCGTTGCAAATTGCGTAAAATTTTCTCGATTAGTTACTAGATTTTCAATTATATCAACATCCATATTATTAATTTGCTTTAAAACTAAAACTAAGGCATAAACACCGGATGTTACTAAAATGTCTGCTAACCCTTGATATACTGTAGAAATTTTAGGAAATTTTTGAGCAAATTTTTTAATACTATCTCTAATAAACTCTCTTTCTTTCTTATTTTTATTTACATCTGACACAAGTGTCATTAATGAATTAGTCCATTCATTAAGATTAGGACGAAGAGCAAATAAGTTATTTATTACTAAATCTATACTTGGTGTGTTTTTAGTAAAAATAGCTTGATAAACTTCTCTTTCAGGTGGTTGCTGCGGACTCTGGGTGAATATAGGTGTAAAAGCATTAATTTCATCATATTCCCCACATTTTTCATACGCTAATATATATTTTTTAGGATAATTTTTAGATTCTTGATATTTAACGACCCTACTTACTTTGCCAGTTATATCAACATTGATAGGTAATGAACCTATTAATAATCCGCTTTTAACTTTAGGATAATTACGCATAAAATCAATCATTACTTCGCGATGTATATGCGTAATTGGCGCATCAATTAATCTAGAATCATCACCGACGATGCTATACCAAATTTCTTCTAATGAAGGCTTATTGCTAACATCTCGAAAAATATCATTATATTCATCATTAAGTCTATGAAGATTTTCAAGGTTTATTAGCTGACTTTGTTCACCTGAATAGCTTGGAATTTCTGTAATCCCTGTTGCAAATTCATGTATTTCTTCTACCAGCTTCAAAGCATCATCACTACTTTTTGACAAGTGAATAATTTTACGTTGCTGCTGAGGAGGAGCGTGATGTATGCCTTTAACCATATCTATTTTATACTGACTAATTTTAGGTTTTGCTGCAGTATCTGGATTGGCCATGTAACTTTTTATCTGATCAATTTTATCTTTTGCTTGATCTTCAAATTTAATTCTTTCAAATTCGAATATTTGTTTATCATTACTATCTAAAAAGCTAATCGCAAAAGCCAAAGGTGGGTGGACTTTTAAGAGTTTATTATAAAAATCAATAAGATCCGCAGTAGAGTAATTTTCACAATGTAAGAATAAATGTCTAGGTATCTTGGTAGAGCGAATATTTATAATTAGATTTTGAAAGTTTTCTTCTATATCCAAATCATATGTTATATCTGCAAATCTAATCAGCATGTCTCACCCTCAACAACTATTAATCTAGAAATAGCCTAAGCTTAAATTCTAATAACATGTGAAAGATTATATCAAATTACAAAATAATATGCACGCATTTTTTACAAATATGTTATTTTTTTTGCATAAGTTGTGTGGTTATTATATATTATAAAAATGGATTAATTAAATTAATTCCACAATCAGAAAAATCTTTAATATTACGAGTTGCGATATCTAGATAATTTGCCTTGGCAATGGCTGCGATTTGACCATCAAGTATTCCAAGTGGCCTTCCTAATGATTTTCTTTGACTCATTATACTTCCATAATTATCAGCTGCATTTTCATCAAAACCTAAAACTCTATACTCAAAAACTTCTTGTATCATTTTTTTAAATGCTTCTTCAAGAAAAACACGGCGCTTACCTTGGGGCAAGGCACGGATACCATACAATATTTCTGCAATATTAATAGTTGACACATATAACTCAAGGAAATTTTGTTTATCTATCCAACCTATAACACTAGGATCTGGCTTGTGTTTCATCATTTCTGAAATAATATTAGTGTCAATCAATATCATCATTAAAATCCATTGGATTATGCACAGAATCTCTCTTACTAATATCTAAATCAATACCATTAACTGGGCCAAAATATTTAAAAAATACATCACTAACTTTATCAGGGACTTTAACTGCTTGACTTAAAATCAAACGTATTTCTTCTTCCATAGAAACACCATGCTTCACAGCCATCAAACGCAACCGTTCATAAACCTTATCATCTAATTTTCTAACGCTTAAATTTGCCATAAATACTCTTGAATACTAGTTTTAATTATGATAGCTAAAGCTAGCAGTAATGTCAATATTTCATACAATTGTTAAATATTACCTTACGCAGCACAGTATTTTTCTCACGAAGATGTAAAAAAAACGACGCTGCATAAGGTATTAAAATATCACTTCCTTTCTTTATCCAATAACAAACTTTTAGCATTTGGATCGCTTGAATAAGCTCTAAGGATGTCATTTATTAACTCATCTATTACACCACGCCGAGCTTCATCTTCAATAAATACACCTTCATCTCTGAGCGCATTTAATCTCTCTGCAATCTCTTTGGTAACCGTACCATTTGGATAAAGACTAGCTAAAAATCTCCGTGCTTCTGCTGGACCAATTTGTCTATATAAAGCATTACGTACTGCTGCATCTTCAGCTGTCGTACTAAATGCCCATAATTCAATTGGACCGAGTGTTAACGTTAATAATTGGATGTTAATACCATTTTTAGTCGCAAATTGCGCTAAAAAGGTTGCACCCCCATGTCTTGGACCATGAACTCTGGTTCTTAACGCGGTCTTCGCAGTTTCCGATAAACCAAATATCTTACATGTTTTTTCAATGGTTTGCGCAGGACCTGCATCCATTACATAAATTGATGTCGCAAAATCAACCATAATAGGGTCAAAGTCATCCAAGGATTGCGACAATAAAGAAATTTGCACCTTCCACTTTCGCCCTTCTCGCATATCAACTATAACTTGGTCACGCACTGCTTGTGATTTAGCCGTACGGTGAAATTCATCATATACAATACGTTTTGGATCTTCGCGAATCTCAGTTACGCGCTTTTTATGGTATGGTTTATATTGATCAGGTACATTATTCATACTTTCTTCAGTTAAATAATAATGCCGTGCCAAAATATATCTAGCTAGCATATACATCACCGAAGTTTGTCTATCTGCAGCATCACCGCCACTTTTAGCGACTTCATCTAAATCCAAAGAAACAACACGCGCATCACCAATGTCAAAAGCAGTAATTCTAGATAATATAGGATATTCTCGAACCGCCCCAGATATCATCCGTGAGAACGAATTAATCAAAGATTCACCAGTTGGCGCAGTAACTTTTTCATATAAATCTTCAATAGATGGTGTACGACAAATAGATGCAGCATCAGCTAATAATGGCATTGCATAACGCTGCGCGAGTAACGCTTCATGAATAAATCCAGCTGAATATAAAGCATCTGTCACTTCCCACCAAGTTGATTTTGAATCACGCACAAAACCTATTTCTTCTAAAATACTATCAATAAACTCTTCAACACCTGGAGTATAAGGCGTAGGCTTACCTTCATCAGACGTACTTTTATATAATTCATCAACCACCATTCCAACCAAATCCGGCATACCATCATATGGTTTGCTCGCTCCAAGAGGAGTAGTTAATAAAGTTAGAAAATTCACTAAGAATGAACGTTCACTCGCTGTTGGAGTTCTGCATCCTAATTGAGTATCAAAAGGATTAATCGAATAATCTGGTGTCATGCGTAAGCGATAATATGCAATTAAATGACGTTGCTCAACAGGCATCGCTTCTTTTAAAAGAGATATTAATCCACTACTCGATGGCCCAATATCAATAATTGCAATACGTGGCAACCTAGTAAGACCAGCAGATAAACATAAAGCAAGATTTTGTGCACTTGATAGTACAGATTTACCAGAACCTGGACGGGCATAAACTAAATCAATCCAAGTTGTCTGTTCAGAAGAACCAGGTTGAAAAGGCCAAAGCTTACCATCTGGAGATCTAAATAATAAAGCTCCAACCCTCCAAGGTGAAGCGGGCCTTGTTATCGGTAACATTGTTACAACTTTTGAAAGCGGCGCAACTGTTGGTACCGCTGGATTATTCGTGGTAGTTGCCAACATACTAGCCGCAAATCCAGCAAAAGGATCACCACATATTTCTGAGACATCAGTACTACCCCATCCTTGAACAGCTTTGACTAACTCAGAACCACGACGCCTTAATAGTTGAATATCACCTTCTGGAGCCCAAGTAGTCGCTAAAACACGCAACCTAACAATAGCTTCATCCGTATTTAAACTTAAAAACTTTAAAAGATTGACACCATCACTAATTAATCTATTTTGCGGTGATGAAAAACTAAGAACGGAAGCTAAAAAACCTTTAAGCCTTACTGTATTTAATGCCTCACTCTCCACAAGAAATGAGATACGCCACGGAATATGCGTAGGCAAAATTCTATTAAATAACTTTGAAAACGGTTTCGTATCTTTATGAAATAAATCAATATATGTTGCCGTATATATTTTATTGCCTACCAAAACTGTGCGTCTATCAATTATTTCAGCGTCTCTTGGAATTACTTGTTTAGCAAGAGATGGCCAAAGTAAATCTGATGCATCACCCTCAAAATCATTTACTTCACGCACAGAAATATCATCACCAGGTAAGCTTGCACGCCAATCTTCAGCTGTAAAATCCGGATCAGCTGTCATTCGAATAGCATGCACTGCATCATGCACATTTAATTGCTCAGCAGATACATCCAATACTTCTAGATCATTCAGAACTGATCTAACATAAGCACTATGTGTATCTCTAAGTTCAGGAATTGCTGCATAAATAGATTGTGAATTTTTAAAAGGAGGAATTTTTTCATCCTTGATAATTTTAGTCTTTGCCTTAAAAGCTGCTTTCAATTGATCTGGCTGTAGATTGAAAGGTCTAGTAAATAAAACGAAATAAAGGTACTCTTCCGAACAATAATTTGCCAAGTAACTTGCTCTTTCATCAAATAAATCCTTAAGATTTATTTCTAATCTTTCAGAAGTTGATGCAGCGGCAGAATATATGTTCTCAATTACTTTACGAATATTTTGTTTATCATGACTAAAATACACTTGCAAAGCATGACCAGCACGACCCATAGCGCCTTGAAATGCTCGATTAATCCCTTCAACTAGTCTTTCAAACTCTTCTGTACCTACAAGAGATGTAACTCCATCAACTCGGATTACTGATACTAAAGACCCATCATGATTAACCAACACGGTTGGACTATCTGCGGTTTCTAACTCACAATAAGTCTCTGTTGTTTGTTTTAAGGATGTACTAAGCCAAGCAAGAAAAGTATCAAGCCCCTCAAAAAAAGACTCAGCAAATTTAGCCATTTATATCCTCTTTAAATATTACTACAGTTAGTTACTTAACTGATATTTCCTCTAGAGCATTCGCGGCCCAACCTTCAATTTGCTTACGGAATTTTGCCCTAGATGGCAATAACCTAACTCCATATAAAATTTTAGAAAGTTTTTCCTTATCCAACCCACTAGTATCGATCAACAAATGTCCAAAAATCGAAGGATCACTTGTACCCTCACCATATTTGTCTTCAATTTGTTGAGATCGCACTTTAAATCCCAAATAAATTGTTTGAGCGCTAGATTTATAACCTGTATCATTTGTAATTGCACAAAATAGCACATGACATAAACTATTAAGTTCGGTTTGGCTTATCTCTGGAAGGTAAATTAACGTACCTCCTCCGTAACCTCCGACCCCAACTGACTCAAGAAAAAAACATTGCGCGCAAAAACAGCAGGCGGTTGCAATGTTGCTCATTTTATTGTTGTTATAATCGCCATCTATATTAACAATATCTTGATATAATTTTGCCTGGAAACCGCAAAATCGGCAGGTATATTTATCTCTTTGCAGAATTTTTTTTTCAAATTCAACAAAATTTTTATCAGACTTACGAGCTGAATACAAGCGCCAGGCACCAGGAGTTGCCATGAGTTTTAGTTCTGGTGCCTTAATTGGCGACTTGTCATTGTCCATGTACTAGCTACCAGTAATTTCAGTACCAGAAGCGCCAGCTGTTTCCCCACCTTGAGAAAATACAGTATTACTTAACGCAGTAGTTATACTTGGTAGAAACAACAATGCTATGGCAATAAATAATAAACCTATAGGTTGCCCAATAGGGGTTTGTTGTGGATTATCTTTATGTTGTTTAAATTTTAAAATAGAGCTTATTGCAAAACCCAAACCAGCAATATATGAACCTGCTGTTATTAATTTACCTACACTATCAAAAGTACTAGTAATACTTGAAGCCATAGTACCAATAGTTTCGTTACCAGCAAAAGACGCATCAGCGAAAAAAACTACGCCAACTATTCCTAATAGCTTAAACCAATTTTTTGATTTATATATTTTTAATATATTCACATCATCTCCTTATTTATTATTATTAAATGACTTTAAACAAACTCTAAGCACTAATTTTAAACTCCATATAAGGTATTAGTAATCACCTCTATAGTACCAACAATATTCATAGCAAGTATACCACCAAATACATGCATTAATCCTTTTCCTGTCTGACCTTGTGATTGCCCACCCTGACTTGCCCCCCTGGCTATCATAATCCAACCTTTTACAAATGCAAAGAGGCCAATTACCTGTATTATGATTGTGATTGATTCACCAACAGCACTATCACTTCCAAGTAATCCAGTTAAATATGGATTCTGACTATATGCTAACACTGATGAATAACCAAATGTAGTATTCATCAATGCTTCAAATCCACTCGGGAAATATAAGAGCATCAGTCCCACAAGCGAGTAAACAATCGCTTCTTTCATACTCCCTACACCGGAAAGACTACTACGCTGTTCCCCGTGAGTTTTTAAAGTGAAAAAAGCTTTCATTAAAAACCCTATGCCCATCAAATATGCAGCGCCAGTTACTAAGTATTCAACTTCAATTAATGAATTTGCTAAATTGGTTAAAACATCAATCTCACCTGAATACCATTCATCACTCATTTTGCTCTCTCATTAACTATCATTCTGCGCAAAAGTTATAATTTTTCCAGAGCTAGTCATTACCTGGCCTTGTGAAACATCGACCATTGTAACTAAGCCATACCCTGGTACAACCGATCCTTTTCTAACAGTAAGAGTAGACCCATTTTCTGCAATTAGCCACGCTCTTCCAGGAATAACTGCCTTAACAAAATATCGCATAAATTGCGGCCTAACAACTTGTTGGCGAGACTGCCTACGTCGTGGAGGATGCTCACGCCTAATACTCAAACTAACTATAGATTGTGACTGGTCTTCTACTGCTGAAGATAGTTTCTCAATCTGCATAGCTAATTTATTAAGTTTTTCGGATAAGTCCTGGTACTGATTAGCCATTTTAATGTTATCTTCGGTTACAGTAGATATTTTAGCATTAATACTATCTTGACTCTCTTTGACCTTCATTAAGCTATTGTTTATCGCTTTTGTTTCTTTATCAAACTCATTTTTGAGTACAGATACTGACCCTTGCTTACCTTCTATTGTTGGTTCTAATTTAGCATCTTTTGTTTCGAAACTCTGTGGTTGCTGAAAAGTGTTTCGCACTGCTTCACTAGCTTTCTTTTTGGAAATTATTCCACTTGTAAAACGATAAACAATTACTAATAAAACTAAAACAACAAGAGCAATAATTGCATTGCGTACTTGAACATTTTCATATAAAAGTTCTTTAATTTTTTTCCTGTCTAATAACTTACTAAAATCAAATCGTGATTTGGGTGGTTCTTCTATAGTTTGAAAATCAGGCTGATCATTACGCTCAACATCTTCTGGATCTACAGCAAAATGATACTCTTCCTCATTAAAATTTTCATTATCTTCTTTACTCATACACTAATCACCTAACCAGTTCGTAAATCTTGGGTAAATAATACGCCTACTGCCGTACCAGAATAAATCTGTACTGTTGTTGGGCGAGACATATTTTGCTGCGCAACTTGAGACCAGGCTTTACCAACAGTTGCTAATCCGATAACAGCATTTTCAAGCGCGGAACGTCCAATACCATTTTGAACCGTGGTATTAGTAACACCGCCTGTTCCCCCAACTTGAATTGTAGTATCAGCTGACTGAAAAGCGTTACCAAATCCCTCTAAAAATGTAGATGCAAATAATGAACCATATCTTTCTAAATAATGATGGTCAGTTTCACTTGAAAGTGCAGTTCTACCAGTATTAGGATCTATTGCAAATGCGCTTATTGATAAAGATTTTGGCGCGCCTGGCATGGTTAATGTATTGAAGGTTATTACCATTTTATCTGCATTGCTAGGAAGATTAAACGATCCTATTAATTTCCCACCTTTAAAATTGCCAGTCACTATTGTTGCTAAAATTGGACCAGGTTCATCAGTATTTACTGCTGTATCTATCACAGCAAACATAATATCACCCATTCTAATAAGTGGAGCTGATTGTTGTGGTTGTATCTCTTCACCTTTTGCATTTTTTTGCGGCATTGTTGCTAGACCAGAAAGACGAGTAGCTTCATCTTTATCACTTTTATCATCTTTTTCGTTACCAGCTTGATATTGTTGGTTATTTACAACATTCCAAGGTTGCATGATTTGATTTGCTGCTGCTATCATTGCCGAGGTTCTTTGTTGGATTTTTTGTTGATATTTTTGATCCATTTGCATTAATTTTTGCTTTTCCATGACACTTTGCAAACGTTTTGCATTATCAGCTAATTGTGCAGTCTTATCTTTTTGACTGTCACCACCCAAAGAAGGAATTACTGTTAGATTTGAAGATTTTTTCTCTAATGGATCGATTTCATCTAACCCCGCCAAAGCTGAATCCTTATGGGAAAGTCCAGCTTGCTCTAATTCACTATTACTAAAACCGGCATTTTTAAGCTGCGTTGGAGAATAACCTGCCTTTAACAATTCTTTGGCACTAAAGCCTGCGTCTTTTAAATCTTGTGCACTAAAACCTGCATCTTTAAGATCTTTAGCACTAAAGCCCGCAGCTTTAAGATCTTTGGCGCTAAAGCCTGCATCTTTAAGTTCCTTAGCACTAAAACCCGCGTCTTTTAAGTCTTTCGCGCTAAACCCTGCATCTTTAAGTTCTTTAGCACTAAAACCTGCGTCGCGTAAATCTTTAGCACTAAAACCAGCATCCTTAAGTTCTTTAGCACTAAAACCAGCATTTTTAAGCTCCGCAGCTGTAAAGCCTGCATCTCTAAGCTCACTTGCAGTGAATCCTGCTGCTCTCATAGCTGCAGCACTACATCCCAAAGTTTCTTTAATAGTTTTTGCTGATACTCCCATAGCTCTAGCGGCTTTAAGAGACTCAACACTACAATCAGCAGTTCGTCCAGCAGCTATGACACCTGCAGGAAATAAAGCAAGACATGCGTCTTTTAATTCATCAGGACTAAATCCTACTTTCAATAATTCAGCAGGTGTAAATCCAGCAGCTGCTAAATCTTTAGAAGAAAATCCACTGGTTTTTAACTCACTCGCGCTACAACTATTTAACTCTCTAATTTTTTTAGCTGTAACACCTTTTTCCTTAAGTGCTTTTAAAGCATCTGCAGAACAACCACCTTTACGAATTTCATCATCCAATCCATCTTTATACAAACCAACAGCAGCTAATTGTTCTGGTGTAAATCCCGCGGTCAATAAATCATCTACATTAAATCCTAATTGTTTTAAAATAGATATATCACAGCCATTTATATCACGAATCTGTTTTGCTGTTACATCTTTAGCAACAAGAGCTTTTAACTTGTCAATTTCACAACTAGCTGCAGCTATATTTTCTTTTGAAACTTCCTTAATCAGCATGCCTGCTCTAGCAAAATCATCATCTTTAAAGTCGCCGGCTTTTAATTGTTTATCAGTACAATGACTGTATTGAGCGATTAATTTTACACTAACTCCAGCTTCACGCATGCGTTTAATCGCATCCGGAGTACAACAAGCTTTTTTAAGATCAGAAAGATTAAATCCAGGTGGAAGCATGTTTTCAGCATCTCTTATTTCTGCATCAGTAAATCCTGCATCTTTTAATTCTTCTGGCGAGAATCCTGCATTCAATAAATCTCTAGCACTAAAACCAGCATCTCTTAATTCATCAGCACTAAAGCCAGCAGCTTTTAAATCAGCTGCAGAAAAACCAGCATCTCTTAATTCTTTTGCACTAAAACCTGCTGCTCTCATTTGCGCTGCACTACAACCATTGATTCTTCTAATTGCTGCAGCACTTACGCCCATTGCTTTAAGTTTTTTAAGCCCTTCAACTGAACATCCAGCCTTTTTGATATCATCAAGAGTAAAACCATCAGGGATACCTCCAGCTATTGCAATATCTTTATCAGAAAAACCAGAACCCTTTAATTCTCCATCAGAATACCCAGCATCTTTCATGTCTTTCGCACTAAAACCTATAGAATGCTCTTCACACGCATTAAATCCACACTTCCTTAGCTCTCTTGCTGAATAACCTTCAGCCTTGAGCTCCATAATTGAAAAACCTATTTGTTTTAATTTTTTACATGGACAAAATTGTTTTAACTCATTAAGACCAAAGCCAGCTTCTTTTAACTTCTCACAACTGCATGCTTGACTAATATCACGCATGCTTGCTCCATTATTATTCATTGCCTCATCAATACTAGCTTTACTACAATTAGCGTCTTGTACATTCTGAAACCATAAGCTATATTGAGGTCCACCTAAACTTTCTTGCGCAAGAGTAGAAAATCCAACGCTACCTGTTCCTCCTTGCGGACCTATTTCTTCTACGCCCTCCCCAAAAGCTTGGGAACGAATAATTGTTGGGATAGCACTCCCACCTTTTTCTTGAGCTTTTTCAGCCTGTTCAACATTTTGTTGATTCTGTAAGTCTGCATATTGCTCAGTTTGATTTAATGCACCAGGGATAGATTCAATTGACGCAGGAGATCTTGAAACATCTGTTTTTACATCAAATGTACCGAATTTATTACCAAATTTAACAAAACCAACAACAATAGTTGTAATAACTAAAAACAAGGTAAACACAATAATAATTCTAGTTCTCGTGTTGGAAAAAAGCGCCTTAATATTCTCTTTTTTACCAGCCATGTTTATAATCCTTCTACCTTAAGTTGCATAACTTTACCATGCCATGATACAAGTAAAACTGGTGACTTTGGCATTTCATACGCATGCATTCCATCTGCACTTGTCATACTTCCAATCCAACCAGGAGACAAAATAGTTAAATTCGTTCTAACATACATTTGTCCATTAAATAGCCAAGCACGAGCATCACCTCCACTTACAACTAATCGAGAGCTTCCTGGAGGAGGTACGCCATCTAATACATGTAATAGTAATTCATTAGCGGATGCAGGCAATCCCTCTTCTGTTGGCGCATTATTAGCATTTGGACCAATACCTTGAATACGGAGATCAACACGATAATCTACAGCTTTTTGCCCAGGAATCAAAGTCAGCATTACTGGAGTATTTAATCCTTGCAATCGTACTGCTAAATTACCATATGTATACAATTTATTAGATTGAATCATCATTGTATTACTAACTTTATCCCATTGAATATTAAAAGCTCCAGGATTACCCAAATCATATGCCGCAATAGGCCAAGGCGCGCCTGTCGAATCTAAAAAAACCAAAGATGATACAAAACCTTGCGACAATCTAATGACTGGAGGTGTAGATCCTGGCGATAAATTTACAAATTGCGATGTCGCCGTTGGCTTGGGAGGAGTATCACCAGATTGACTTTTAGCCAACTCGTTTTTTTCATATTTTTTCCGAAGCTTAACGATTTTTTCTGGTTCTAAAGGAAATAATTGTCGTTCTGCATTATGAAAAGCCATATCATCTATTGCTTTTTCTTCCTGTCCTGCAGACAGTGATAGGTCTTTATATGATGCTTGTTGCTTTGTAGCGGATTGTTTAGTTAAACGTTTTCTTCTCTCAAGAGCTGACTCCCTTTTAGGATCTTTTTTATCAGCTTCTGTACCTTTGTCTTTCGCAGTAACACTATTTTTATCGGCAGGCTTAGATGATAAATTCTTTTGTAGCATACGTAATTGCTCAAGCGCTTGCTTAGCTGAATCTTGATCAGCGGCAGCAAAAACATTAATCGTCACTATCTGCATTATACATAATATGAAAATAAATATTAATTTATCTTTACAATATATCATATCCTTGGAGCTCCAGAACCAGCCGGTGCAGAAACAAATTGCGCAATTCCAATCCCACGAGGAGAATTCAAAGTATCTACTCTCGTTACCAACATGGTAACATTTAAGTTCTGCTGTGAAAACTCACTAGCACTTTGGTATGTTACTAAAATAGGCATTTGTATACGCCATGAATATCTACCATTTAAAATCCCTTTTTGAAGAATTACTGGCGAACTTGTTGCAACTGCAGATACTACTAATTTTTTAGCTTTTATAGCGTCCAAGTTGTTAGAGCTACCAAGAGCATTGATAAATTGATCCCAGCCTTCAGCCGTAAAGAAACCGGATGCGGCAACTAATTCAGTACGATAATTTACAAAATTATAAGTAAATGCTGCAATTGCGGCCTGATTAGACCATTGTAAAATAGCTGAATCTGCTTGATTTGGCATATTTAACGCAACAAGTGGCGTTATTCGACCATTAATACTTGTTGCAAAATATTTTGGCAATGGTGGATGAGTCAAAATATAAGAAAGTGTCGCGCATAAAATTATATTGCCAAGCATTGATACTAGCAAAACAAACATCAGTTTTCTTTGACCATCACGATAAAAGCTATTTCTCATCGCGACTTTTGCTAATACATCTTCTTCCATAATTTCCTCTCAACTAGGTATTTGCCTTTCATCACTCTCATATTGCCTATCATCAGGGAGTAAAGGCGTGGAACTATAATTAGGAGAATTCATCGCAAATAACTTTATAGGTGGAATCTCTCCGTATGTTGCGTAAAAATCAGGCTCAGGTAATTCAAAATATACAAATGCTACAAAAACCCCTAATAACACGTTAATAATCACTGAAACAAGCAACATACTACCAATATTACGGTATGTTCTTACATAAAATCTCTTTGAATTTTTAATATGTTGCCAAACAGCCTTAGTCATACTATCGCTCTTCTAAATACTATTTCTATTCTAGAGTTGGGAGATACATCCGTACATTTAGTATGCGCAACTATAGGATTATCATTTCCCATGCCTCGTGTAAAGATCAATCGTGTTCTAACATTTTGGGACCATAAGTAATTTGCAACCAAACGAGCCCTGGCAAGAGTTAAAGATTTAGTCCGTTTATCTGACAAATAGCAATCATTATACCCTGTTACATATACAGAAATCTTTCTAAATTTACACAAGTACTCAGCAACCTCATTTAATAATTCGTACGATGACCATTTAATTCGAGGAGCTTGCTCATAAAATACCAAATGCGAAGGAATGCTAACTAAATACATCTGCCCTATGGCAATAATTCTCACTCCCTTACTAGATAGTTTTTTTTCCAACATTACAATCTGGGCATCGGTTGAGCCAGCGATATGTTTAGGTAGCTTCGTTGGCTCAATAACAGAAGATGGCTTTGAAGAATGGCAACCACTAAGCAATAAAATTATTAATAATATAAAATTTATTCTCAAGATTAAACCCATCATAATTATAATTAACTTATTTTCTACTAAATATTATTTTAATCAGAACATACTGTGAGTAAGGTTACAAGTAATTTTTTATGTATTACTAGCGCGCTTTCTCTCACGTTTAATTTTTTCGCATATTAAATGCACTACTTCCGTTATTTGTTGTGCCGATGGTTTTTCTAAGTCTTCTGGAGGATAGGTGGTTGCTGATTGAAAGTCTTTTATAACTTCATTTGCAATACCAGCAGCTAAGCTTGCTTTTTCACCTGCTAAACGCTCAATAGCAATCATACTATCACGAGTCTCATTTATTGATAACAACGGTTCAGAAAATGATTTTACATCTTTAACTAGTATTGGTGGTGCTTTTGAAGGCTGGCGTAAATTTGCAAATATAGTAAGTTGACCATGCACTTCTTCTTCAATTAACTCTTCAACTGGTTCAGGTTCACTATAATTATGAAAAGACATTAATACTGACACACCACGTTCAATTGGGTCAGTTATAGTAGATTCTTTTAGTGACTTGGTTATAATTGATATGGTTTCACTTTCAAGGTTTCCAGGCTCTTTTGCCTCTGTAGAAGAAATCACCTCTTGGAAGTTTTTTAATTGTTCTTGGAGTTTTTGGAGGTACTCATCTGGAGGCGGTTCAACTTTTAAAAACTGATTTACTTTTAATTTTTTTACAGGTTTTGGAGCAGCGTAAAACATATTAGCTCGAACAATTTGCGAACGGAAAAATATATGCGCCTCACCTTCGGTCTGATCTTTAAGATCTAATAAATCAACCCGAGCACGCTTCTCAAACGAAGAGCTTTTAGTATCTAAATACGTATTGGTCATATTATTTTCTTTAGTTTGAAATGAATCTACCTTTGTAACATAAGCCTCGCCTGCTGTTTTCGTAAAAAAGTCCCAAGTTTCAGCTGGATCTTCAAGTTTCATACATATTTTAATATTCGTGTTCGCACCAATTGATGCTGCTTCTTCTTTAGATGCCTTTTGAAATGCTGGTAAATCTTGTCCGGCAAAAATAGCAGAAAATCCAAGCGAGCGAGCCTGTGCTGGTACAACAGCAAAACCTTTCACTGCATAGTAACCATACTCATCTAGTATACATAAATAAGGTGTTGGTGCATTTGTTGGTTTACGTTCAATAACATCGCGATAATCTCCTTCAACCTCCTCGCCAAGACCCGCTGCCATCATAGCTTTTAATGAAGAAACAATAATTTTGCCTAAGTTAGACAATTCATCAGGAGATTTTTCTAAAGCAGGTAATAAAACTACAAGAATCCTGCGATTTAAAACTACGTCTTTAAAATCCACTTCCGCTAAATTTGTTCTTAATATATGACCATAAGTATCAGCTAACGATGAAAAGCTTCTTACTAATTGCATAGTAATAAAGCCATGTTGCTCAAGAACTTGTGATACTTGTTTACCCTTTTTTTCTTTATTATAACCAGGCAAAGTATTTAGATAGTTACGTAATGGATCTGTTACTAACTTCGGAACATGATCGATATTTATTGACTCCTGATCGTCTCTTGGAAAAACTTTATCAATTACAATTGACTCAAGACGTCCTAAATCAAAATAATTACGAATTGAGTTAGCATCCAATAAAATAGACCCTTCATCACGCATATAAACAAGTAAACGCATTAATGCCTCAACGAATGCTATAGCACGACCTTTCCACATATCACCATCTGAGCTTGCTGATGATTCACCCATCAAACTCACGACTAATTGGGTTAACATGCTTGATGAGCCTTGGCAAAATGGATTTAAAGTATTTGACAAGCGTTTAGATTGTGGTCCAACAATATCACGTGCACCAGTCATAAAATTAATTAGCAATAAGTCATCCTCACGTCCCATACTACGCACCATTGAAAAGACTTTCGCGTATAATGAATTATCACCCTTACCATCTACATAGATAAAACCACTTCCTTGAACAAGCGCGTTATAGGAAATAGAAACTAAAGTTTCAGTTTTACCACTACCAGTTGAGCCAAATATTAATGCATGAGTACGCATATCTTCATTCGCAAACCAAAGCTCTTTATTTGAGTTTTTTTCGTTTCCAAAAAAAGCTATTCCACGCGAATTAAAAGGTTTTTTGATACCAGGTTTTAAATCATTATAATCCAGCGTATTTGCAATTTTAGGCATACGAAATGGCAAATAATGCTTGCGTGTCATGGTAAACCAGAATAACCCTAAGCATATAAGTAAGATGAAAATTGAAGCTGATGGTACATAAAAAACGCCACCAGCCATAGCTACATAAATAATAATTAAATGTGAAGGATCTGATAAAAAATCATAAAATCTTTGACCAAGAGATCTTGTATCTCTAAGAAGGCGCGTAGGATCTATTTCATTACGAGAGTCTATGCCTCTAATCATGCTTCTAATTCCTGCAATTCTTTTGGTGTAAGTTTTATTTCTTTAACAGCTATTTCCAAAGCCTTAATTGCCTCATCAATCATTGGCGCACGACAACTTCGCCCCATCTCTTGTTCCGCTCGCCAATGTGCGAATGGGCCACCAACTTCTGCATAAGGTGTTTGTCTACCAACACAATTTAGCATATACCAAAGTCTTCTATCTACAACCTTTAACCATAAAAATTCAGAACTAGGTACAACTCCATCATCACGCGCAGCTTTTAATAAAGATGCCATTATAGTAAGCAAATAAGCATGTTTTGCAAAAACCTCTTGCACAATTTCAGTGTTTATATACTTATGCAATACAGCGAGCGCAGTAGGTGCTTTAAGATTTCCTGCTTGATAAGATTTATCCAAAGAAACTAGAATTTCTTCGGCAGCACTTTTATCACGATTTATTCTTGCCATAAAAACTGCAGCTAAAGCTTGGACATGTAAAGGAGCTTTATCAAAGCCTGTAAATGCTTGGCCAAGTTGCAAAGTAAAAACTCTCTTCGCATCACCACGACGAATAGACGCTGTCATCTCCTGACCTGGTACATAGTTAGATTTATCTAATAACACATCATTTTTTTTTAAAAGATTATGCTTACGCGCAAATTCCATTGGTGAAAGAGCCATTGCCCATGGACCTTCATTAATATCAATACTTACCAAATCCTCATTAACAACCGGAGAGATAGAAGGCCAATTGGCTTGCTCTTGCTTACGTAATGATTGCATACTATGACTACGTTTATACTTAGTAGTTAAATCTGAACGATATAGAAAAATTGACAGTATTATTATCACAATAATAACAGGGTAACGTACATAAGACCCAATAAAATCACTCAATTCTACAAGCTGCGAGAACTCAACCGAATTAGGACTCATAGTTTTTAACAAATAAATATAAGTATCTATTTTATCATCATGTAAAATCGCATTTACTAAAGTTGCCTCGATAATATTAAAATAAAAAACAAAAGACACTATCTGCGCTTGTGCTATCTTCCACGCTACATATAAACTCAAAAATATTAAGGCCATTATCCAGGCAGCCGCCATGGAGTGATCACCGCCTTGTTGCTGTTGCTGTTGCGCCATCCATGTACCTATATAATAATCATTGAATTTTAGTATATACCGTTAAACATATATAAGTAAATTTTTTAGTTAAATTGAGATATGATATACTGGGAAAAATTTTGTATCTGGAGAAGGTTGTGTTTGAAAATTTAACTGATAGATTAGCCTTAGCATTTAAAAACATCAAAGGACAAGGTCGTTTTAACGAAGATAATATTCAAGATGCTCTTCGTGAAGTAAGATTATCTCTGTTAGAAGCAGATGTTGCTTTACCAGTTGTTAAACATTTTATTGAACAAATCAAAACGAAAGCTTTAGGTCAAGAAGTAGATCTTAAATTAAGACCTGATCAAGCTCTTGTAAAAATTGTTAATCAAGAATTAATCGAAATAATGGGCAGTGAGCGCTCACAGCTAAACTTTAACTCCCAACCTCCAGTAATATTACTAATGGCAGGATTACAAGGCTCGGGTAAAACTACTGCGACCGGTAAACTTGCAAAATATATCAAAGAAACTGACAATAAAACAAGAATGCTTGTCAGTACTGATATTTACCGACCAGCAGCAATTGAACAGCTAAAATTACTTGCACAATCAATTGAAGTAGAATTTTTCCCAAGCTCTCCAAATGACAAACCTTTAAACATTGTTAAAGATGCCATAAAAGAAGCTAAAAAGAATTATATTGATGTACTGATTATTGACACCGCTGGTAGGTTACATATAGACGATGCAATGATGCAAGAATTACAAGGATTACAAAAAGTTGCAAATCCTTCCGAAACCTTATTTGTTGTAGACAGCATGTCTGGTCAAGACGCTGCAAACACAGCCAAAGCCTTTCATGAACAAATTCCCCTAACTGGAATAATCCTCACAAAGACAGATGGTGATGCACGTGGCGGTGCTGCCCTTTCAGTTAAACACATAACAGGTCAGCCAATTAAATTCATGAGCTTTGGAGAAAAGCTTGAAGCATTCGAACCATTTCATCCGGAAAGAGTTGCGTCACGTATTTTGGGAATGGGCGATATTTTATCTTTAATTGAAGAAGTAGAAAAAAAGACCGATAAAAAAACTAATGAAAAAATAGCTAAAAAAATTAAAAAAGGTAAAGGTTTCGATTTAGACGATTTTCGTCAACAGCTTTTGCAAATGAAAAATATCGGTGGAATTTCTGGAATGATCTCTAAAATACCTGGTATGAGTAAATTGCCAACTAATCTACCAAATGCCCCAAGCGATGCTTCAATAACGCAAACCATTGCAATTATTAACTCCATGACACTTAAAGAACGTAGACTTCCAAAAATAATAATTGGTTCTCGCAAACGCCGTATTGCCGATGGTTCAGGTACGCAAATCCAAGATGTAAACAGACTATTAAAACAATTCGAGCAAATGCAAAAAATGATGCAAAAAATGGCTAAACCTGGTGGCGTGAAAAAAATGATGCGCAACTCCCCCGGTGGCATGCCTGATTTCAGTCAACTACCAAATATAAATGACTTATTAAAAGATAAATAATACTCAGAACCGCGACCATAAGGAAGCGGAAGTTTTATGGTAAACCCTAAGCCGCAACCACAAGGAAGCGGAGATTTAAAAATTAAACTAATGAACACTTGTAATTAACCTAAAATCTATCGTACAATGTACGGCATTTTTTAGATAACTAATATAGAGGAAATAATGGTTGTTATTCGATTATCCCGTGCTGGTGCAAAAAAGCGCCCTTTTTATCACATTGTTGTTACAGACAAAAGAAGCCGTCGCGATAGTAACTACATAACTAGAATTGGATACTTCAATCCACTAGCTCGTGGCAGTGAAAATCGCTTACATTTAGAGTATGATAAGCTTGCATACTGGGTTGGTGTTGGTGCTCAATTATCAGATAGAGTTGCTACATTAGCTAAAGAGTATCAAAAGTCTGCTGAAAGTAGTGATAAATAACTCTAAAAATTGGGTTGTTATCGGCAAGTTTGGACGCCCGCAAGGGTTAACTGGTTTTGTTCGTGTGTTTTCTTTTACGGATCCCAAGGATAACATATTTGATTATATTAATTGGCACGCCAAGATTAATCATGTTATTCAGGAAATTAAACCTGTTACTTTACAAAAGAATAATAAGTTTGATTTAGTTAAGATTGCTGGCTTTGAATCTAGAGAACAAGCAGCTGCTTTAACCAATATTGAAATTGTTATTGAAGAAAGCCAGCTACCGACTTTACCTGAAAATGAGTATTATTGGCATGAACTTATCGGGATGAATGTCCAAAATGACCAGGGTATTAATCTCGGGGCAGTCAAAGAGATGCTTGAAACCGGTGCTAATGATGTGGTTGTTGTTGAAGGTGAAAAAAGATATTTAATCCCTTATATTTGTGATGATTTTATTCTGAACGTTGATAGTAACAATAAACTTATCACTGTAAATTGGGATCCTGAATTTTAACCATGTTACAAATAAATGTAATAACACTAATGCCAGATATTTTTAGTGCTCTACAACATGGCGTAACAGGCAGAGCTCTTAAAAATGAGCTGTTAAAAGTTAGGTGTGTAAATCCTCGTGATTACACAGAAGGTAAGTATCAACAAGTTGATGATACTCCTTATGGCGGTGGCGCCGGCATGGTAATGATGTATGAGCCGCTGAAAAAAGCGATAGAAAGTGCCAAAACTAACATGCCAAAAGATCATAAAACGATATATCTTAGTCCGCAAGGCCGAAGAATATCACAGGAAGATTTAGTTAAGATTGTAGTTGATAATAAGTCACTAATATTTGTGGCTGGTAGATATGAAGGTATTGACGAGCGCATTATTGATAGCGAAATTGATGAAGAATGGTCGCTAGGTGATTTTGTGTTAAGCGGTGGTGAAATCGCAGCTTTAGCATTTATTGATGCTATTGCAAGACTATTACCAGGCAGTTTAGGGCATCCTGCATCTTCTTTAAATGACTCATTTATGGAAGGAATGCTCGATTATCCGCAGTATACAAAACCTGCAGTGGTAGGAGATAATTTGAAAGTACCAGAAGTGCTTTTAAGTGGAAATCATGGTAAAATCCAGAGATGGCGGAGACAACAAGCTCTGAAAGCCACTTGGCTTAAAAGACCGGATTTATTAAAAAAGGCAACATTAAGTAAAGAAGACGAAGCCTTTTTGACTGAATTAAAAAATTTATAGCCTGTTTTCACAGTCACTAGGCTGAAAAAACAGATTATTTGAAGCTAGGAGTAAGTAATGACTAATATAATTGATCAAATAAATGCTGAGCAAATGCAAGGCAAAGATATCCCTGAGTTTAACCCAGGTGATACTGTTATTGTCCAAGTAAAAGTAAAAGAAGGTACACGTGAGCGTTTACAAGCATTTGAAGGCGTAGTTATTGCAAAAAGAAACCGCGGCTTAAATTCTGCTTTCACTGTTCGCAAGATTTCACACAACGTTGGAGTCGAAAGAGTTTTCCAAACTTACAGCCCACTAATCGCAAGCATTACCGTAAAACGTCGTGGTGATGTTCGCCGTGCAAAACTATATTATCTCCGCGATTTATCAGGTCGTGCAGCAAGAATCAAAGAAAAATTGGTCAAGAAATCAGATTAATCATATTAATCATTTCCCGGGTGAAACAAAAAGTAATCCGGGTAATCACAAAACCATCTAGGTAATTTCTCTGACATACAATCAATGTGCATATTATTTATATATATTTACAATGTTACGTAAATATCTTTCTTTAAAATTTTAATTATGTTGGCTTTGCATTTGTTTGCAAGCTTTTTTTCTATGATAGAAAAAGTAGTTAAAAGTTGTTTTGTGAAAATATCTGCCAAATACTCCGTTGACATTGGATTATTAAAAAATATTTTTATGTCAAAAAAAGTATTTTCTTTATTAATTAACAAATTTTCTAACAATATATTTTTAAATTTAAATAACGATTCTTCGTCTAAAATATCCCCTATTAATTTCAGTTGCTTTTCTGCTATTTCATTAATTATCTGTATTTTTTTTAAATCTTCTAAATAATTTATATAATCAACGTTGTCTAATTTAATCACATGACTTTTCTTATCTGTTTTTACTTTATTAAATCTAAATGGTACCCAATCTAAAAAATCATTATAATTTTCAAGCATATTTGCATATTCATTTTTAATAAAGATTTCCCTGTTGGCATTTAATATTTCCGTTGATTTTCCAGGATAAACAATAACGTAAGGAGGATGAGATTTTACATCAATTAATTTTGGCAAAATGCTAATTACCACACACTCTTCTTGCAAATAATCAAAACAATTTTCTTTATGTTTATAAGTAATTTTCTGAAAATATTCTTCTCCAATACGTTTACGCAATCTATTTCCATATTCGGCAATTGATTCGCCCATTGCTGTTGATAGTATTACACTTTCTTTTATATAAGATGAAAAAAAACTTTTTTTAGCTTCAAATTCGTAATTGTTAATTAAATTATCCCATCTTATTATACAATATGGAATTGACAAAAATTGTTTGAAAATTTCAGAATATTTTTTTATCCACTTATCACCATTTTCTAATGCCTGCTCATAAGCAATTTTATGTGATACATCATTTTCGGTAAATATATTATGTCTTTGTAATGTATCCGCAATAATTATATAACATTCTTTAAACTCTTCATTAATCATTTTAATTGCCGCTTCAACAGCATTGTTTTCAAAATTATCTTTACCAACACTAACTAAATAAATGGCAACATAATCTTTCATCTTTCCTGTTCTGTTAGATGTAAGCTTAGAAATTAAACCTGGATCTTTTATATCTACAGCATCGCAAGCGATCTTCATTATTAGCCTTTTTTAATAAATCAAAAACAGCCAAATTATATCATAATATATATCATGTGAATATATTTAAAGCATTTCTTTGAGGAGAAAAGTTAGTTTGGGTAAGTTTTAATAAAGTAAAAAATTAGATTCGTGTATTTTATATACATGAACTACAATTAAATTAAGTATATTCGGAAAAACAGATTACGATCTACCATGGCATGAGCAAGCCGCAAATTTACAAAAAAATGATCAGGATGTAATGCGCACAAAAAAAGATTTTAGTGTAGAAGAAGAAGTATCATTGCCAAATAGCACTCAAAAGCACTTTTTTTTATCTAAAAAATCTGCACTAATATCATGTGATGGAAAAGTAAAAGGAATTATTGGCATTTCTTTTGATATTACAGAAAGAAAACAATACGAAGAAGAAATAAAGTCGTCCAAAAAAGCAGCTGAAGCTGCCAATCACGCTAAAACCGAATTCATCGCCAATATGAGCCATGATATTCGGACTCCGTTATCTGGGGTTGTTGGATTAGGTGGAATTGTTGAAAAAGAGGTATCTGATCCGAGAGTTAAAGCTAAAATTCATGATATGATTAAAAGTGCGGATGAGCTTTTGAATATGCTTAATGAAATTTTGGATGTGGTATCAATGGATGATATATCCGTGCAAAATATTCATTCAGAGCCATTTGATTTACATCATGTTGTGCAAACTATTGTTGATTTAGAGCAATCTTCCGTAGATTTAAAAAAGATCCAATTGTTGCAAAGTATAGACAATAAAATTCCGCGAATTTTAATCGGTGATCATAAAAAAATTCATCATATTTTGCTAAATTTAGTTGGGAACGCAATCAAATTTACGCAAACTGGGCATGTAAGTATTGATATTACATTATCTAAAGTATTAGATGATGAAGTTGAATTATTATTTATGGTTTCTGATACTGGTATTGGGATACCTAAAGAATCTATGCCTAAAGTTTTTGAGTTATTTTATAAAGTAACACCGTCTTATAAAGGATTAGGAAAAGGCCATGGTGTTGGTTTGCATATTGCTAAAACTTATACTGAAATTTTAGGTGGAAAGATTAATGTTGAAAGTGAGATAAATAAAGGTTCGAAATTTTATTTTTCATTGCCACTTAGAGTGGCAGACAACGGCGTTAAAGCGCAAAATATTACGTATAAATCATTAGATGCTAGAGCTGAAGAAGGGCCATTGTATGTTCCTGAAGCATCTATAAAATTAGCCAATGCCCCATTAATATTAGTAGTAGAGGATAATGATATTTAATATAGAGGTCGCCAAGAAAATTATAGGCGCAAATAATGCAAGTTTATTAATGTCACTAGTCAAAGACACTATTAACGAAGGTATTCCCATGGAATTACCACGCATGATTGCCGCACATGATACAAATGATTGGCAAACAGTCGCAAATATTTCCCATAAATTAAAAGGCGGTTTTTTATCAATTGGCTTGAGTCGAGCAGCAACCGCTTGTAAATATTTAGAACGTTATCATAAAACCGGCAAAACCGAATTATTAGAAAAATTATACCAACAAGTATTAGAAACTTTAGAAATGACATCAAAAATGCTTATGCCGTTTATTGAGTAAATTATGGCGTGTTGACAATTGCCCCTCCAGTCTTGTTAATTCATCTTAAATCTGTAAATATAATAAAGCGTTAGAGCCATTCTTGGAGAAATCATGAAAAAGCTATTTCTTAGTATTATCTGTATTATTAGTTGCAATATTTATGCGGAAGACTTAGGTCAAACTACGTATAAAATAGCTTGTAGTAATTGCCACTCACCGAAACTTGCAGCTTCTATTGGAGCTCCTGCTGCATTTGATAAAAAAGATTGGCGGTTGCGTTTTAAAAATGCTAAGATTGCGTGCAAAAATGAACCG